>CAKZYM010000971.1 GCA_937884685.1 uncultured Calothrix sp. | reverse complement strand
AAAATCTTCACTCCTGGAAGGTTCGGTTAAATCATCACCAGTTTTACCGTGGACTTGATAGAGTTTTTCAGCTTCAGTATAGTAAGGTTCAAAATCCTTGTATTTAACTTCCCATTCTGGAGAAATACCATCTTGGTGCTGAACTTTTTCAAAATCCTGTTCTCGCATTCGTTGTAATACACCACTATAAATTTTGGTATTACCACCAACCGAATAACTAGATTGAGGATTAAAAGGTTCATTCTCACTGTCATACCATTGGTCGGGAGCATGAAAATCTTCTTTCTTAAAAACTTCCACATCAACTAATTCTGAACTTTCTTTTTCTAAAAAATCTCCTTGCTCCAAAACAAGAATCTTCTTACCAGTAGGTGCTAACTTATGAGCTAAAGTACCTCCACCAGCACCAGTACCGATAATTATTACATCGTAATTTTGGTCGTCAATAATCATTTTTAATGTTAGTTGTTAGTTGATAGTTGATAGTTGATAGTTGTTAACTGATAACTGTTCACTGTTCACTGTTTATTGCCAAATATAAAGTAATACAAACAACACAATCCAAATCACATCAACAAAATGCCAAAATAACGAAGTTGCATCAACTCCATAATGACCGTTTTCATAATTACCGGGAATGAAAGAACGAATCAACATTGTCAGCTGCAACAATACACCACTAAAAACGTGTAAACCGTGGAATCCTGTTAATAAATAAAACATTCCACCGAACACACCTGATGTGAAGCCAAATTCCAAACCATTCCACTCAATAGCTTGTCCGTAAAGGAAATAACTTCCCATAGTCATTGTTAACAGCCAAAAGAAGCGAAACCCCCAAATATTATCCTTTTTTAAAAACCTTTCCGCGAAATAAATTACAAAACTACTGGAAACAAGAATGACTGTATTTATTGCTGGTTCTCTAACTTCTAATCCTTCAACTCCTGGTGGTAGCCAATCAACAGTCGTTGTTTTATAAACAATATATCCGGCAAAAAAACTAATAAAAATCACGCTTTCCGATAGCAAAAAAGCAATGAAGCCAAACATACTATTGCCTTCTTCATCATGCTCGTGTTCCGCTACGTTCTCATGATTTTCTAACTCTATTTCCTGTAATGAATTCTCATCTTCTAACTGCATTGCTTGACCGTCTGTACTCATGATTTTGGATTTTGGATTTTAAATTTTGGATTGGTAATTGGGAATAGTTAGGAGTTAGGAGTTAGGAGTTAGGAGTTATAAATTATTAATTTCCCTCCCTCTCTCCCTCCCTCTCTCTCTCACTCCTATTACCCCCTCTAATTTAAATCAGAAGGATTAGCAACTAACTTCTCGGGAGTTGATTTTCCATAACCATAAGGTTCTTCAATCACAATCGGAAGTTGTTCTTCAAAGTTTTCTACCGGTGGTGGTGAGGAAACTAACCATTCCAAACCGATTGCTCTCCAAGGATTATCCGGTGCTTTTTTACCGTCAGCCCAAGAACTAATAACATTAAGTAAAAACGGTAACGTGGACATTCCCAACAAAAATCCACCAATACTAGCAATTACATTCCAAAAAGCAAATTCTGGGTCGTAGGAAGCGACTCGTCTTGGCATTCCTTGCAATCCTAATGGGTGCATGGGAAAGAAGTTGAGGTTTGCACCGATGAAGGTTAACCAAAAGTGCAGTTTACCCAATCCCTCGTAATACATTCTTCCTGTCATCTTAGGAAACCAATGGTATAGTGCCGCATAAACACCCATTACCGTTGCACCATAAATCACATAGTGGAAGTGACCGACTACGAAGTATGTATTGTTAACATGGATATCAACGGGAACCGCTGCGAGCATGATACCCGTAATCCCGGAAAATACGAACATGACCAATCCACCCAATGCAAATAACATTGGTGTGTCAAGACGTAACTTTCCTCCCCAAATTGTCCCCACCCAAGCAAATACTTTAATTCCAGTGGGAACGGAAATCAACATTGTAGAGAACATGAACAGCATCCGCATCCAACTGGGGGTACCGCTAGCAAACATGTGGTGAACCCAAACCACAGCGCTCAATCCGGTGATAATCAGCGATGAAACTGCTACTACTTTGTAACCAAATAGAGGTTTGCGAGAATAGACCGGAAATACTTCAGAAAAAATTCCAAATACGGGCAGTATAATTACGTAAACAGCAGGATGGGAATAGAACCAGAAAAAGTGTTGATATAAAACCGGGTCGCCACCTTTTGCGGGGTCAAAGAAACTTGTTCCGACAGATAAATCAAACAATAACATTACCGCACCAGCAGTCAGCGCAGGCAATCCAAACAATTGAATCATTTGAGCGCTCAATACCGTCCATACATAGGCAGGCATTTTAAAGAAACCCATTCCTGGCGCTCTCATGCGGAAAATTGTAGTTACAATATTTACCGCACCTAAAATCGAAGATATCCCCGATGTTGCTACAGCTATCAGCCAAAGGAACTGTCCGTTAAACAAAAGCCCCGTCGGATTTTGGGTACTTACCGGTGGATAAGACCACCAACCAGATTGAGCGGGACCACCAGGAACTAAGAAGCTGGCCATCAGTATAATTCCAAACACTGGAACCATCCAAAAGGCAAGAGCATTGAGACGAGGAAACGCCATATCACGCGCCCCTATCTGCAAAGGTACGAGGTAGTTAGCCAAACCAGCCAGTACCGGAAAAGTCCACATAAACAGCATTATCGTACCGTGCATGGTAAACATGGCATTATAAACGGTACGGTCAACCAAATCAGATTCAGGAGTAATCAATTCACCCCGAATAATCATCGCGAAAATGCCACCAACCAGGAAAAATACGAAGGCAGTAACGATATATTGGATACCTATTACTTTATGGTCGGTACTAAAAGTAAAATAAGTTTTCCAAGTCGTTGGTGGATGATGATGTTCATGATGTTGTTCTTCAACAACTTCAGTATTTGTAGGTTTTGTACTAGTCATTTAGATTTTGGATTTTAGATTTTGGATTTTGGATTTTGGATTTTAGATTTTGGATTTTGGATTTTGGATAAATGGTCACTGGTCACTGGTCACTGATAACTGTTAACTGATAACTGATAACTGATAACTGTTAACTGTTAACTGTTAACTGATTACTCGTGATAATTAACAACTGGGGGTTCTGCTGGTTTAACCGTAGCCCAACTGGTTTTAATTGCTTTATCTGATTTACTGTTATATTCAGATACTGCTTGATTGTATGCGGGGGATGGTTCGCTATTTTGAGCAACTTTTAGCCATTCTTGATATTTTTCTGGGGATTCAACAACTACATCAGCCTGCATTGCTGCAAAGTAAGTTCCGCTATATTGAGAATCCCGGAGTCTGTATTGACCTTCAAGAATAGGAGTAAATCGAAAATTGATTATTTCACCAGGAATTACATCTTGCTTGACTCTGAATGCAGGAATATAAAAACCGTGTATAACATCTTGCGATTGCAGTGTTAAATAAGCTGGTTTGTTTACAGGTAAATGTAATTCGGTACTGGTAATATTTTGTTCTGGATAGTTAAAAACCCAAGCCCATTGTTTGGAGATAACTTCGATTTTTTCGGAGTCTTTTATTGGTGCTGGAATAGCTGATTTCATCCCCATAGACATGTGTTGATGTTGCATAGAGCCAAGGATAGACATTTGGTCATAGACTTGAAAACTATAAACCCCAATCCAGATTACTAAAGCAAATGGAATAGCAGTCCAAACTACTTCTAAAGTGATATTACCTTCTATGGCTGGACCATCACTAACATCATATTTCCCAGCACGATTAAATATGATTGAATACACAATTGCTCCCGTAACTCCTATAAAAATAAATGCTCCTAAAGTCACCAAAAAACTGAATAAATCATCTACTAAAAGAGATTGAGCAGTAGCTTGTGGAGGAAGCCAAGAATAAGCCTGTTGTCCAATCCATAGACTAACAACAGCTAAAATAATCGCGCTGATAATAACTGAAAAAATTCCCCTCATTTTCATAATTGGTGGTTAGTTGATAGTTGTTAGTTGATAGTTGATAGTTGTTAGTGGTTAGTTGATAGTTGTTAGTTGATAGTTGTTAGTGGTTATTTATTAGTTGTTAGTAGCTAGTAATAAATAAATCAGTGAAATCAGCGAAATCCATTTAATCCGTGATAATTGTTAGTGGTAAGTAGTTAGAAGTAATTTAATCAGTAAAATCCATTTAATCCGTGATAATTTTGAGTTATGAATTTAAACCTTTGACCTTTAACCTTTAACCTATTTCAATAAAGCATTAGGGTCTTGTCCCAATCGTAATAAATTATCTGCGGTATTATGAATGCCAAATTCACCAGCCATGTGCGCTCCTAATGTTCCGTGAACGTACATGAGAAACATGATAAATAATCCAACAAATAAATAACTAAATTGAACTTGCAAACCTCTATCTTTACGCCAAACAAATCGCTGATATCCACGCCAAACAGTCATTCCCACAATAAAAGCTAACAACACAACACCACCAACACCATGCCAAAGCATTGTTTCCATTGCTCCCAATCCCCAAGCACTTTTAACATCAGCTTCTGGTCGTGCCAGCATAATTTCGTAAAAGCCTGCTGCAACTGTAAAAAATGTAATAATGCATCCAGCTAACATATTGTACCAGCCAACATCAAACAAACCCGAACGAGTTGCTTTAATAGCTAGAAATTTAAATATTGGTTTTTCTAATGTAAAGAATGCGCCGATGATATCAAAGGAAATACTAATAATAAATAATCCCAATGTTAGATGCACTAAATTAGGATGAATTGGGATAGAATAAGGTAGTCCATTCGCTCCTAAATCTAACTGATTCATTAATTCAGAATTCATTATAAAACTCCCTCTTTCACGGCTTCAACAACTGGACTTGTGTGCAACCCATAAACCCAAACTAGTTTATCTCCGAGATACACTTGAAAACAAACTAGAACGGTTAAAAGTACTCCGACTCCTAAATAAGAAATAGGAATGCTTTGAGAATCGCGCAAACGAATTACATATCTCCATCCCGTAATTGCTGCAATAATTCCCGAGAGCGACCAACCAATTAAAGTATGTAAATTCAATACTGGTTCAACTGCATCGTAAGCTAATGCTAAACCTGCTTCTATTTGGCCAAAAATAATTGCAATAAATATGGAAATTGTAGCGAAAAACATATTCCACCAACTCACCTCAAAAAGTCGGGAATTTTTCGTAAAATAGCCAATAACGTCGCAGAAAAACGCAAATAAAACCATCGCAATCACAAAGTGAACGACAATGGGATGTATCGTATCTGGATAGGGCAAATTATGCTCGTTTAAAGCCGGAAGAAGATTATCAAACATTGTGTTCCCCTCTACATTAATAGCAAACTACTAGTACTTATATTTTCGCTTTAATCTTAGCAATAATATCTGACTTTTTTGTAATATTTCTTCATTGTAAGCAATTAAACTCAAACGGCTATATTCTATTGTTATTTTCAGTACCTTTTTCTTTAAATACAGATTATTTTAACCATGGCTACTTGTCATAATTCAACATAATATTTTTTACTTGATGCTGTATAGACTTATATTTAGCTTTCATGACTTTTAAAGTAATTTAGTACTGATGTTTTGATTGTAATAATAAAAGCTCGATTAGGTGCAAGATTTAATTTAAGCAGATGACAATGTAACTTGTGTCACTAAAAGGACATTTTATTTCTTTAATCTCCTTAAGTGCATAAATTGAATGAACCTGCTCCTATTTACAAGAAATATCCGTTTAATAAGGAGGTATGACGTTATCCAGATAGTTTCACATTTGTCAATGCTTGAGTCTTAGATAAATGCTAGATGGTGCATAAAAATAATATGGATATCAAAAAGGTTTGCGTAATTGGGGCTGGGGTAAGCGGTTTAGTTGCAGCCAAGACTTTCCTTGAAGAAGGTTGTGAGGTTACGGTATTGGAGAAAAAATCGGGGCTTGGGGGTGTTTGGGAAAAGTCGAGTAGTTACCCGGAGGTGAAAACTCAAAGCAGCCGTCACACATACTGCTTCTCAGATTATCCCATGCCTGAAGATTACCCAGAATGGCCTAATGGCGAACAAGTACGCAAATATTTACAGTCTTATGCAGACCATTTTGGAGTAAGCGAAAGAATTAGTTTTCAAGCAGAAGTTACCGATATTTCGAGGAAAACGGAAGAAGAGTTATGGGTAGTTAGTTTCAAAATTAACAATCAAGATGAAGTCAAACAACAAAGACAGGAATTTGACTTTGTTTTAGTATGTAATGGCATATTTAATATTCCGAAAATTCCAACAATTCCTGGAAATGAAGAGTTTATTGCAGCAGGAGGAAAGATACTGCATTCGATTGAATTTAAAGACTCTTCTTTAATTAAAGATAAGCGAGTTGTAGTTGTTGGTTTTGGTAAATCAGCTTGCGACATTGCAACATTTGCAGTCGATAACGCAAAAGAATCTACTTTAGTTTTCCGACGTTCTTTGTGGAAAATTCCCCATTTTTTCTTTAATAAAATTCAATTTGAGTATATTCTATCCACACGTTTTGCAGAACTGTGGTTGCCAGTTCGTAAACTAGAGGGAATTAAAAAACTACTTCATAGTGTAGGAAAACCTTTTGTATGGGCTTTTTGGCGGACAAACGAATTAATTTTACGCAAACAGTTTAATCTTGATGGTAGCAATTTGCTGCCAGCAGAATTTATAAATAAAACCCTTTCTTGCTCTGCTAACGTAGCTCCAGAAAATTTTTATAAATATATTGAATCAGGAAAAATAAAAGCTAAAAAAGCGAGCATATCTAGATTTATTTCTGGTGGTGTAGAGCTTGATTCAGGCGAACAATTGCAGACTGATGTAGTTATTTTGGGTACTGGATTTCGTCAAGATATACCTTTTTTAGAAGAAAAGTATCGTCAATTAGTTATGGATGAAAAAGGGAATTTTAAAATGTTTCGCAATCTTATTCATCCAGATATTCCAAATATGGGTTTTCTAGGCTACAATTCTAGTTTCTTTTGTCCGCTGACATCAGAAATTGGAGTTTGGTGGTTAGCAGAATATGTCAAAGAAAACCTAGTTTTACCAACACCACCTCAAATGCGCGAAGAAATGGATAAACAGTTGAATTGGAGTATAAATAATTTACCTCCTGCTTTTTCTTACGGTACCTGTGTTGCTCCTTTAACCTTTGATTATTTAGAAGATTTAATCGAAGATATGGGTTTCAATATTTTTGGGAAAGGAGGTAAAGCAATTCAAGGAATAATGGAAAGAATAAAGCCATCTGCATATCAACAAATTCGTGATTCTTTACGCAGGAAAAAGCCTTTATCAATAAAAAAGATTTAGTAGGATAATCTAAAATATTTACTGCAAAATAAATGAAAATTAATTTCCCACACCTTACTAGAAAAAAGGTGTGGGAATTCTTACAATTTAATATTAATTTCTAACTTGTGATTCTATTACCCCAATGTTTCAATCAAATGCTGTCCTACCCGTAAAGCATTAGCAATAACCGTTAAACAGGGACTGGTTGCAGAAATCGAAGGGAAGAAACTGCTATCAACGACGTAGAGATTATCAATATCGTGAGTCCGACAGTTGAGGTCGAGAACGGAAGTCCTTTTATCTTCTCCAAAACGACAAGTTCCGGATTGATGAGCAACTACTTCGATGGGTGTTTGACCCCGAGGGTAGATACCTTGTTTATTTCCGTCGATGGAGTTAAGTACATTAATCCAACGATAAATCAAACGGTCGTGAGCTTCAGTATTATTGGGGGTGTAATTTAAATATAGTTTGTCACCCTTAACAGAAACTCGGTTTTTAGGTGAGGGTAAGTCTTCAGTTTGTAACCACCAACCGATAGAGTGTTTTGCTAACTGTTTTAAGCCAACTTCCGGCATTAATTTAGCAGCAACAGATAAAATTGGTGGAGACTCGGAAAACATCACATCTTGAAGAATACCACCAGAATTTTGAATATGACCCATTGGGTAAGAAAAATCTTCGTCACCCCAATAAAAATCATTTATATAGCGAGTTCTCTGAAAGAATCCAGAGTTTGGGGTGTTAGTAAGTTGAACCAATACAGTCATTAACTGTTTCATCAAATTACGTCCCACCAAATCAGAACTGTTAGCCAATCCTTTGGGATGTTTTTCGTTAGCAGAACGTAAAAGTAAAGCTGCTGAATTTATTGCACCACAGGAAACTACAACAATATTTGCTGAGAATAAAAAAGACTGTTCGCCAATTTTTGCTTCTACAGCTTTAACTTCTGTTCCTAAAGCATTTGTCAGTAAACGTAAGACCTTAGCCTTTTTCTTCAGCTTGACATTTTCATAAACTTTAAGCGTAGGAGAAATCCCGGTATCTTCGGAATCAGTTCGACCTAAATTACCAACACCGATGGGGAGGTATGCTGGGTGAAATCCTTGTTTAGAGATATCAATACAAATACTTTCTATTTGACGTTCGTTATCAACTGCATGGTGTGGGAAAGCTTTACTACGAGGAGGTTCTGTGAAATCATCGCCCGTTTTACCGTGGACTTGATACAACTCCTCAGCTTCAGTATAGTAAGGTTCAAAATCCTGATACTTAACATCCCATTCTGGGGAAAAACCATCTTGATGCTGAACTTTTTCAAAATCTCTTTCCCGCATTCTTTGTAGAACACCATTATATATTTTGGTATTACCACCAACCGAATAACTAGTTTGAGGAGAAAAAGTATCACCATCCTTTTCATACCACTGTTCCGGAGCGTGAAAATTCTCTTTCTTAAAAACTTCTACATCAACCAACTGAGAACTTTCTTTTTCTAAAAACTTACCCTGTTCCAAAACAAGAATTTTTTTACCCGTGGGAGCCAACTTACGAGCTAAAGTTCCTCCACCAGCACCAGTACCAATAATAATTACATCGTAATATTCGTCGTCGATAATCATAATTAGTTGTTAGTTGTTAATTGTTATTTGTTAGTTGATAGTTGATAGTTGATAGTTGATAGTTGTTAGTAATAATAAATAAAATCAGTGAAATCAGTGAAACACTGCGTTGCGGAGGTTCCCTCCGTTGTAGCAAGTGTTGAACCCGAAGGGTGAAATCCATTTAATCCGTGATATTTATTGGTAACTGTTCACTG
>CAKZYM010000970.1 GCA_937884685.1 uncultured Calothrix sp. | reverse complement strand
CAGAAAGATATGTCAGTAAAAGTTATCGTTACAACAGCACTTCAAAAATTTACTAATAATCAAGCAACTTTAGAATGTAACGGTAGCACTATTACCGAACTCTTCGATTCTTTAGAAAAAGCTTGTCCGGGTATCAAAGCGCGTTTGTGTGATGAATCTGGGAAACCGCGTCGTTTTTTAAATTTATACGTTAACAGCGAAGATATTCGTTTTTTAGAAGGTCCAGCAACACCTTTAAAAGATGGTGACGAAGTTAGTATCGTTCCTGCTGTTGCGGGTGGTTAATCAGTTAACAGTTATCAGTGAACAGTGAACAGTGAACAGTTACCAGTTAATGTTTATCAACTATTGATGGTTAATTTTTAATTATTTTCTGTAAGGTAGGCTTTTGGTCTACCTTTTATTTTTGTCAATTACCAATCCCCTATTCCCTATTCCCTATTCCCTTCATTACCAAATCTATCCATATCATAATAATTACAAATAATTGTTTTGAACAAAGGTGGCTGGAAATAGTATTTACTAGATTTTATGGTTTACGTTGATTTGAAGTAAGTGCGGTTGAACAGATGCATTAAATAAAGCAATCGCGAAATTGCTATAAGCTCAAGTCGCACAAATCAAAAGTAAATATCAGGGTTTAATGAAATTCTTGGAATAAGTAATTTATTAAGCCTCAATAGAATATTTAATTTTCTTTTTCCAGTTGTGAGGATTTGTAATGAAACGAAATCTACTAGTTTGTACTAGTGGGGTAAGTTTGCTGTACTTACTCGTCGGGTTATCGCCGCTAAAAGCATTAGCTGCGGAAAAAACTAGCAAAAACCAAGCAATAAATAGCAGTGAAAAGTTAACAGCTAATATAGTATTATCCCAAGATAGTTTTCCATCCACGAACACAATTATTTCGTTTGATGAGGGTCGCTACACTTCAAAACCTCACCCCCAACCCTTAATAGGTCGAGGAGAGATAAAGCACAGATTTACCGGGGGTGAGGTAATCACTCAACTAAATAATCAACAAACAAACAAACAATTATATAAAAACGCGGCTCTAATTGCCCAAACTCCCCAAAATCAACAACAAAAAACATCATCGGGGCAAGTTACATCGGTTTCCCAACTATCCGACGTACAGCCGACAGATTGGGCTTTTCAAGCGTTGCAATCCCTCGTAGAGCGATATGGTTGTATTGCTGGATATCCCAACGGTACCTATCGGGGTAATCGAGCAATGACCAGATATGAATTTGCAGCGGGATTGAATGCTTGTTTGAATAGGGTCAATGAACTGATTGCAGCAGCCGCAGAGAATGTTGTTACTAGAGAAGATTTAACAACTTTACAGCGTTTGCAGGAAGAATTTAGTGCAGAATTAGCAACTTTGCGGGGACGTGTAGATGCTCTAGAAGCTCGTAGTGCTGATTTAGAAGCTTCACAGTTCTCCACTACGACCAAACTTCAAGGAGAGGCAATTTTTGCTGCTATCGGTGCAACTGGTGGTTCTCCCGATACCGATGACCCCAATATTATCCTGACGAATCGGGTACGGTTGAACTTGAATACCAGTTTTACTGGTAAAGACTTGTTAATTACAGGTTTACAAGCCCATAATTTCGGCGGTGATGCAGATGGTAGTGGTAGTTTGCAACAAGCATTGGGATTGACAGCACCGGGAGTAAACTTAGCTGCAAGTAGCGCTCGCACCGGTATTGAACCTCAATTTCCCGGCTTTACTCCCAAGGATTTATCTTCTAGAGGTGCTAATGATGTGGAACTGTACAAACTTTTGTATATCTTCCCCGTAGCTGATAAAGTCACCTTATTTGCTGGTACTGCTGCCGAAGTTTCCGATGCTTTCCCTACAATTACTCCCTTCGCTGGAGAAGGACAGGAAGCAGTTTCCCGCTTTGCTGGCTTAAATCCAGTGCTGCGGGTTTCCGGTGGTACTTCTGGTTCGGGCTTAGCATCCGCAGCAGGTTTTATGTTTACTCCATCCAAAAGCCTAGATTTTCGCGCTCTCTACGCTAGCGTTAATGCTAATATTCCCAGCACTGAGGATGATATTCTTCCCGGAGTTTCCGGTACACCGTTAGGTTCGGGTTTGTTTGGTGGTAGTACAGTTGCAGCAGCCCAACTCACATTTAAACCCAGCGATTCATTGGATATTGGTTTGAATTATGCCAATAGTTACCACGAAATCAATATTTTGGGTACGGGATTG
Organism: uncultured Calothrix sp.; assembly: GCA_937884685.1. Classification (GTDB taxonomy): domain Bacteria; phylum Cyanobacteriota; class Cyanobacteriia; order Cyanobacteriales; family Nostocaceae; genus Rivularia. The sequence continues at coordinate 6,989 of CAKZYM010000970.1, read as the reverse complement.
GTGAGTGCTGATACCAATGCTTTAGGTTTAGCAGATGGAGATTTAGGGGTTCCAGTAAAACTTAACTCCGTCGGTGGTACGGTCAATTGGCGCTTTTCTCCAAATATTGCCCTATCGGGTTACGGAGCAGCGATTTTCGTCGATGATTCCTCTGGTCAAGTTGATGCTTCCACCACCTTCACCAGTTGGATGGTGGGTTTACACTTCCAAGATATTGTTAAAAAAGGCAATACCGCCGGAATACTTTTCGGTCAACCTTTATACCGTACAGAAGCAGACGGTGATGGGAACTTAGCTACTGACGGTGTAGACCGCACGACCCCCTATCACTTGGAGGCTTATTACAAAATTAAAGTAAACGACAATCTCAGCATAACCCCCGGTGCATTTGTGTTATTTAATCCAGAAGGAGATGATAACAACGACACAACAACAGTAGGTGTATTGCGGACGACTTTTACTTTTTAGAATTACGAGTGTAAAGATGTAGCAGTGCTATGTGTCTAGAGTTAGGAGTTAGGAGTTAGGAGTTAGGAGTTAGGAGTTAAGAATATTCAATTATCTTTATCTCCTTGTCTCCCCATCTCTCTATTCCTTATTCCTGTTAAGTCTTTGTTGCCAAAATTCGTTATTCTCAACTGTCATGATGATTCTTCTATAGTTTTCATCTTGCAGTTCTATAGTTAAATAATTGTCTTTTCGCTGGTTAACTAACCAAAATTCTTTCCCTCTTTCGGTATAGTAGGTTCCAGCTTTGACTAATCCTGGGAGAGAAGTACCGGGGGAGCGTAATTCTTTCCAACTTGTTTGAGGTTGAGTTGTCGTGACTTCCTGGATATGAGATAAAGGTATTTCCCATAATTTATTAAATCGTACAGCTAAAAACTGTTCTTTAATTGTAAATTCTATCTGTAAGCTTTGTTCTAATATGTTGATATTCATTTTTTCAGAAGTTAGGAGTTAACAGTTAGGAGTTAGAAGTTTTTTATTCTCCCCATCTAACCTATCTACAATTACCAATTCCCAATTCCCAATTACCGATTCCCAATTCCGCATCATATGTAAAATGAAGATGATTCAAAGCTGAAGGATTAATCCAAGCAATGGCAGAAGAAACCAATAAAAACGAAGCAGCATCGGAAGAAAAGCCCAAAGCTGCTGCTAAACCCCCAGCTAAAGCAGCAGGTGACAAAAAACCTGCTGCTAAAAAGAAAGAAAAGCCCCCAGCGGTTGAAGATAAACCGTTTGAGGAATTTATGCGAGAGCATTATGTACCTGCCTTGCAAAAGGCGATCGCCGACGAAGGGGTAGAAGATTTAAATTTGGATTTTGCCAAACAAAAGCTTCCTATTCCTGGATATGAGAAAGCAGAGGAATGCTGGCAAGTTTTGGGTAACTTCCAAAATGGCTTGCGCCAATTTAACGTATATTTCCCCGATGAAGATATTAAAGGGAAAAAAGCGTTTTCTTGCAATGAAGGCAAAAGCCCCAGCACCCTCGAATCATTTTTAATTGACGAGCGTAGAATTAACCTAGATTTACTCGTATTTGGAGTAATTATGCGTTTGAACGGTCAAAAGTGGCTGGGAAGAAATTAGGTAAGTTCGTGAAAAATATAGGTAACGGCTCCATTATCGGGGTTGTTACCTATATCAACATAACCAGATTTGTGCATCTCTTTTAAAGTTGCTTCAACCTGCGAAAATTTTGCACCAGTATCTAAAACTCCTTGAGTAACGCTAAGCTTACCATCGCGCTTTTCGGCAGATTTGAGTAACTCAATCATCAAAGTTTCTTGAGGAGATTGATAAATTTCAGATGCTATAGCTTGGGGACTTTCTGCAACACCAAAAGGAGATAGACCAGCTTTGAGTCTAAGTTTAATTTCTCTTTCTTCGACCATATTAGGAATCAGAAATAAATCAACGAATTGACCCAAACCGAATAAACCCAGGGTAAACATCCACAGTAAACCCGTAGCAACCTTACCGTTATACAGGCGATGCAATCCACCAGTAAAACCTAAGAATCCCAGAACATTGAGCATATAGGATATTTTCATCCGCTCTTTTTCTTTGTCTGTATTCTTGCTACTATTCTTATTTTTAACTTCAACCTTCATATGATTTCAACTCCACGGAAGCAATACGGCAACTGAAATTTTTGTGAATTAGTAATTGTCTATATTAGCAATTCAATTTTAATGTAGTCTTTATATGTCTCGCTACATTTGATGTTATGTAAAAAGATAGCTATAATTAAATATTGTCTATTTTAAGTATAAGTTCTATAAGTTAATAGCAGCTATCCGTTTATACAGAAATATTTATTGTCAATTACGGTTAACTACTTTTTTTGTATCGTGTGATTGTCGTAGAAGTGAATTATTATTTGCTCAGATGGATAATCGCACTCATAAATAAAACCAAATTTTTAATTATCTACCTCTAGGATTTACACTCACCAAGATTACAAATCCGGCTGATTTGGATTTTAGATTTTGCGGTAAAGTTGGGGGGGACGGAAACCGACACCCAAACTTTACCAAGACGGATTTTGGATTTTGGATTTTGGATTTTAGTAACGGATGCTTTTCTTTTGGATTAAAGAAGTTAGGAGTGAGGAGTTAGGAGTTGGGAGTTAGGAGTTTAGAGTTATCAACTACCCATTACCAATCCCCAATCCCCATCCCCACTTCTGCCATTGTTGCAACTCTTAACGTTTAACCTAGTAATTACTACCAGACTCCTTGGTAAACTGATATTTATACTCAAACGCAATATTTTTTGTATCTCAATTTTGAACGTGACAATATGTCCCGTTTAGACATCAAAACAGCGTCTACAAACTCCACATTTATAAGAATCAGGACATGGTAGATTCCCTACAAAAACCAGGCTTTGAAGAAATACGTCCGGGTATAAAAACCCCAGCGAAGGAAACTCTGCTGACACCCCGGTTTTACACCACTGACTTTGATGAGATGGCTAAAATGGACATCTCGGTTAATGAAGATGAGTTAGAAGCCATCATTCAAGAGTTTCGTGCTGACTACAATCGCCATCATTTTGTTCGGGATGAAGAGTTTGAGCAATCCTGGGAACATATTGATGGGGAAACTCGCCAATTATTTGTTGAATTTTTAGAGCGCTCTTGTACGGCAGAATTTTCTGGGTTTTTACTCTACAAAGAATTAGGTCGTCGTCTCAAAGGAAAGAACCCAGTTTTAGCTGAAGGTTTTAACTTGATGTCGCGAGATGAAGCGCGTCATGCTGGTTTCCTAAATAAAGCAATGTCAGATTTTAATCTGTCGCTAGATTTGGGATTTTTGACCAAGAGTCGTAGCTACACTTTCTTTAAGCCTAAATTCATCTTTTACGCTACATATCTTTCCGAAAAGATTGGTTATTGGCGCTATATCACTATTTATCGCCATTTAGAAAAGCATCCGGAAGATAGAATTTACCCAATTTTCCGATTCTTTGAAAACTGGTGTCAAGATGAAAACCGTCACGGTGACTTCTTTGATGCAGTAATGAGAGCGCAACCCCAAACTCTTAACGATTGGAGAGCAAGGTTATGGTGTCGCTTCTTCTTATTGTCAGTTTTTGCCACAATGTACCTAAACGATATCCAGCGTCATGGTTTTTATGGTGCAATCGGCTTAGATGCACGAGAATATGACAAAGAAGTAATTGAAAAAACCAACGATACTGCTGGTCGTGTATTCCCAGTCATGTTGGATGTGAAGAAACCAGAATTTTACGAGCGTTTAGAGATTTGCGTCAAGAATAACGAAAAGCTCAGAGAAATCGTAAATTCTAACTCACCTAAATTAGTACAAATCTTCCAAAAGCTGCCTTACTATCTTTCCAATGGTTGGCAAGCTGTTAAGTTGTACTTTATCAAACCTATTGATGCTGCGGCAATGGAAGGTAGCGTCCGTTAATTATTGGTGTAACTAAAGATAAAGATTTATCAATTCTAGTTGCAAGATGGGCGTTTCAATGCTCATCTTCTTTTTTAGCACGGATTGTATGGATTTCACTGATTTCACTGATTGCGTTATCTGGCTGTAATCAACAACTAACAACTAACCCTCCGGGTATCTCCCTCCGGGAGACGCTACGCTAACAGCAGTCGCACTCTACGAGAAAGCTCCGCTTACATGGGGGAAACCCCCAAGACCGCGCTGCTTTACAACCAACAACCAACTATAATTAAATTTTTGACGGTGTATAGTATGCTGTTGCGTTCGCTGACAACTATCTTTTTTTCCTGCTTTATCGGAATCTTTTCCTGGATTTATACTCCTGCTGCTCTAGCAACAACACAGATTCCTTTATCAAATATTTCTTACGAAGAGTGTCCACCGGAACTAGCTGAAGGGAATGTTACTAGTGGTGGTGCTAGTAGGGCTGCAAATTGCTTTATCGTTACGGGTAAAGCTAAAAATATGACTAGCAAAACTGTATACGATGCTGATATTTTTGGACGAATTTACGACGCTAACAATAATTCAGTAATGCAAAATCGGACTCGTCTCGGCTCAATCAGTGAAGTACCACCAGGAGAAACTGATTTTGAAATGAGAATTACTGTTCCAGCAAATCAACCAACACCTTTAAAATTAAAGCAGTTTAAAGCTTCAGGATTTACTTCTAAGGTTCGTTACTAAAGTTGAGTTGCAAAGTATGAAGAATGAAAAGTGAAAATATGAGTTATAAATCGCAATAACACTATTTGTATCGTAATTGCGCTGTAATAAACAGTAGCTCATATTTCAAAGTCATACTTCATACTTTAAACAAGCCAACTTCACAAACTCTAAGCCATTAATCTAGCTACATTTACAAGAAGTCCGCTGACTACATTTAGAGTTACAAAAGCCAAAATTGGGGACAAATCAATTCCTCCCAAAGGAGGAATAATGTTGCGGAAAAGATTAAGATAAGGGTCAGTTACTTGACTAAGTGCGGCAAATGGTTGGTTATACCAGTCGATTTGTGGAAACCAGGTTAACAGAACCCGAGCAATCAGCAACCAGCTGTAAATCTGGATGAACATAAGTAGCGGAGCAAACAATGGATTAGACATAAATATTTAGTGTTTTGAGTTTTGACTGAAAGCTGTCTTATTATCAATTTTAATTTAGCTGGTAGCGAGATGCCGGAACAATAGTTCGGTATTCATCTTTTTTTTATTTTTTACACCAAGTATTTTGAGCGGCTATATAAGCCCATAAAATAATTTATCGCTTTCTTACCGCTCAAATTCTCAATGTTTTATTAAGATTGTAATTCCTCACTGCGGGAAGAAAATTCGTTTACTCCACCAGCATTACTATTGACACTACCTAACTGGTCGCGTACTTCATCGATTGTGGCATTTAGCTGAGCAATTTTATCTTCTAGGGAACGTCGTGCTACTTCCATTTCTACTCCCGAAGAATTTGAACCTTGCATTTGTCTCCGTAACCGGGATTTATCGAGATTTGAATTACCCTTACCTTGAATTCTTCCTTCTGCTTCGTCTTCAGCAAATTCTGCATCACGTCTTTGAGCTACGAGCGTTCCGATAACGCCACCAACTACACTACCAAAAATCGCTCCAGCCAGAAATCCACCAGCAAAACCATCGCGTTGACTCATCTGTTTACTACCTCTAACTCTCGCTATTTCCTACTTTAATCATCACCGAAATTTTGTCTCTTCATTTGCATACTTTTTTAAGCTTCAATCGCAAAAAGTCTCAAATCTTCCTTACGAGTAGTTGTTGGGATGTCAATAATACGGGAAACATAGCTATGCTCGACTTTCGCTTATGAATTACACATAATATTTACGATAGAATCCCCCAAATTTAGTCGTAATTCAAATTAATTACGCGAAATGCTCTACAGGGAGTATCCCCGCAGACACTTTCGCAGAAATATAGCCCATAAATGAAATTCCGTGGAGCAGACGGCTTAAAAGCATCTCCTCCGGAGACGCTGCGCTAAGAGTCAATCTCATCATAGATGAGTCGCTGAGGAACCCGTACTCACTCGTAACAGAAGTTTAGATATGTCACGTAGTACCAAAAGTGCGGTCTCCAGCATCTCCCAATCCCGGCACTATAAATCCTTGCTCGTTAACAGTTTCATCAATTGTTGCAGTGTAAACATTTAAGCTCGGATAAGCTTCACTTAATAGCTTTAATGCTGGGGGGGATGCAACTACACATACAATTCGCGTTAAAGCAGGGTCGGCTCCTCTTTTAGTTAATTCTGACATTGCTGCCATTATAGAACCTCCAGTAGCCAACATCGGGTCGGTAATTAACACTCTGGTTTGGGGGTCAATCTTTTCCGGAAGCTTATTTAGATAACATTCTGGCTGTAAAGTTTCTTCATTACGAACCAAGCCCAAATGATAAATAGATGCCAAAGGAAGCAAAGTTTGTGCCCCTTCCAACAATCCCAACCCCGCTCGCAAAATTGGTACTACCGCTACAGGAACTTCAGGATTAATTAATGTTGCAGGGCAAACTTCTAGCGGAGTTTGAACCGTTGTCTCCTGAGTAGGCAACCATTCCCTAGCAGCTTCATAAGTTAGCCAGCGTCCTAACTCAGTCATGGCTGAACGAAACAATACAGAAGGTGTCGCAGCATCGCGAGCAACCGCTAACCAGTGCTTAATTAAAGGATGGGGTGGAACATAAACGCGTAACTGTAACGTCATGATAGATATAGAAGCTTCAATATATAAGGTATAACAACTGAATCATAATACCCTTTCAAGCCGGTAACTTACAGCCAATACAGGTATTTGTAAATTATTTGCAATTATTCTTAAAAAAAATCACTACCAAAATTATTGAGAATATTTTTTATTACTAGTTGACATTTATTCTCAATCAGCGCTATATTAATTCTCAGTGTTCTCCTCTCTTTAAGGAACGGCAGACGGGATTGGTCAGCAGCAGATGCGGCTTGTCCCTCTTTTTTT
>CAKZYM010000969.1 GCA_937884685.1 uncultured Calothrix sp. | reverse complement strand
TAAAATAATTCCAGGAAATCCTAATCCAGCGATTTTTTTAATAAGTTCGTCCATTGCACCCCTACCTTAAAAAATATTTTCTTTCTTTTATAACACCATAACTTTTTTATTTCGGGAGAGATTTTGGAACAGCAAAATAAGTCAGTAGGTTGGGTAAGACGTACAAAAATTTTGAATTAAACGAATAATTAATATTGCGTCGTAATCCAACATTCGATTGTTGATAACTCTTCGGTACTTATTTAACAAATGATATGGAATTACGACAGGAGAACGTAAATTATAATCACTATGAAAATCCTAAATCTGTCTGCATCCCAATGCAGGCAAATTGACCAAAATTTAGATTGTCATTGCGAATGTAGCGTAGCGGAATGAAGCAATCGCAAAATCTAGCTGTTGCGATTGCTATCTCCCTCCGGGAGACGCTCCGCTAACGCTCCATTATGTCCTATCGGACACGCTTAGTCTAACGACTCACTAAGCCCTTCGGGCATACTTCGTGAACGTGAACGCTAACATTACGCTCGCAATGACAAAATTTGTTTTTACACATTTTGGGATGCTCCCATCGCTAATCACTTACTCCGAATAATTTGCTGCAAAATCAACTTGCTCGTAGAGGTCACTTAGTGTAATTTGAGATTCAACTGTTTCTAAAGAAAAAAACGCAGATTCTCCTTCGATTTCATCAAAAACCCATTTACCATCATCAGTTTTTACATAGTGCATTACATGATATTGATATTGATTTATTAATATATATTCTTTAAATTCTGGAATTGAACGATAATATAAAAACTTATTTCCTTGGTCGTAATTTTGTGTTGATTTTGATAAAACTTCTGCAATTAATGAAGGATTTGTGACCGTAGTTGTGTTGTTTCCTGTATAAAGAGGTTGTCCCTCTATTAGCATCACATCAGGATAAGTATACTGGCGATATTTAGGTATCCATAAACGCACATCAGCTACGTAAACCCGGCAATTTTGCTTTTTGGTCGCTATTTTTAAAGAAAATGCCAAATTTAGGGCAATTTGATTATGATTGGTAGTCCCACCCGTCATCGGAATAATTTCTCCATCGCGGTACTCGCTCCTAAATTCTGCTTGTTCTTCTAATTCTAAATATTCCTCTGGAGTGTAGAAACGTTTAAATGTTTGTATTTCTGTGGTCATGGTTTTTATTTTCATAAATTATCATCTATTTTGGAATCATTTTCTCTAACGCGTAGACTTTTCGATGCAGGGGTAAGCTCAATGCTCAATTTTTCTTCAAGATTTTTCCTATCTCAATTTTATTGTAAAGAGCAATATCTATCTAAAACTAAGAGAATCTTGAATTAAACGAATAATTAATATTGCGTCGTAACCCAACATTCGAGTTTTAATGATTAACAGTATTTATTAAAATATTAGTGTTGGGTTACGATAGGATAAAAATAAGTTATCGCTTTTACCAAAATTATTTCCCTATCTAACCCAACCTACAAAATACAAGTTTAAAATACTGAAAATAAATAACAAGTCTCGTATTTTAAATAATAAAATAAAACTTGGCAATCCCACAGCAGCTATTTTTGTTACAAGCTGATTTCTACACCCTTGATTAAAAAATTTTCTTAACATTGGTCGTAACATGCTATAAAATAAGTCTCAGAGAGAAACACAACCCTCTGAGACTATAATAAATAAAAATATTAAATTCAGTAATTATACTTACTCAACCGTCACAGATTTAGCCAAATTTCTCGGCTGGTCAACATCCAAACCGCGACGAGCAGCGATGTGATAAGCCAATAACTGTAAAGGTACTACTGTCAAAATTGGCGAAAGCAATTCATCCACAGTTGTAACTGGAATCAAATCATTAAATACTTCTGCGACTTCTCCGTCGTCAGCAGGTGCAATTCCAATCAATCTTGAATCTCTTGCTTTTGCTTCCTGAGCGTTGGAAATTACTTTTTCGTGAACGCTTCCTGGGATTGCAATCGCTACAACTGGAACTTTTTCATCTAATAAAGCAATGGGGCCGTGTTTCATTTCCCCTGCGGGATATCCCTCAGCATGAATATAGCTAATTTCTTTTAATTTTAAAGCTCCTTCTAGAGCGATAGGAAAGTTAATTCCTCTACCTAAAAATATAAAGTCTCTGGTTTCTGTAAATTCGTGAGCTAGCTGTTCGGTTAGTTGTTCTTGTTTTTTAAGAGTTTCTTCTATTTCATTGGGAATCATCCGCAATCCGGCTATCATCTCAACAATTCTTTCGCTGGAAACGGTTTTGCAGCGATAAGCTAAGTCTAAAGCCAATGCATAAAATGCCATTAACTGAGCAACAAAGGTTTTTGTGGCTGCTACACCAATTTCAATTCCAGCAAGAGTATTAATAATATGCGGTACCATTAATCCCAAACTACTTTCGGGACGATTGGTTATACCCAAAAGTCTTGCTTTATACTTATCGTCTTTAGCTTCTCGGCGTTGTTTTTCCATCGCTAAAGCTGCTAAAGTATCCGCAGTTTCACCGGATTGAGTTACGCCAATTATTAATGTATTTGGGGTTAAAGGTGTTGGTGAATAACGAAATTCCGAAGCGTAATGTACCTGAGTGGGAATTCCCGCAAATTGTTCTAATAAGTATTTACCGACTAGTGCCGCGTGCCAACTAGTACCGCAGGCAACTATTTGTATTTGTTCTAAATCAGTATAAAGTTCATCTGGTAAGCCCAGATTGACCGGAGAATTTGTATAATCGAGAGTATCTTGATGGCTGAAATAAGCGTCTAAACAAGCTCTTACCACACCTGGTTGCTCGTAGATTTCTTTGAGCATAAAGTGCTTGAATCCCTGCTTTTCCACCATAACAGGATTCATATTTAGCAATCTGGGCTGCTTCTTCAACCTTTCCCCAGAGAAGTTATAAACCTCCACACCCAAAGGAGTTAAACGTGCCATTTCTTCATTGTCAAGATTTAGAACCGCACGGGTATGGGAAATAATCGCGGGAGTATCGGAAGCACAGAAAAATTCACCTTGCCCGAAACCGATTACCAAAGGTGCTTGTTGACGCACTAAAATAATTTCATCGGGAAAATCGGCACTAATAACAGCAACAGCAAAAGCACCAGTTAGCTGATTTACTGCTTTTCTTACTGCTTCATAAAACATTAAATCCGGATAAGTTTCCCCGAGAGCAACTTCTTCCTTGAGAAACTGAGCGATTAAATGGGGGATAACTTCAGTATCGGTATCCGAACGAAATTCATGACCTTGAGCCTTTAAATCTTCCCGTAGCTCGCGATAATTTTCAACAATACCATTCATTACTACAGCCACCCGCAGAGCAGTATCCATATGTGGGTGAGCATTGTATTCTTCTGGCTTCCCGTGAGTAGCCCATCTGGTATGTCCAATACCAATACGAGACGGATTTTCTAATTGTTCTAACTTAGTACGTAAATTATGTAACTTACCCTTAGCTCGAACGCAGCTGATTTCACCTTCCGATACCGTAGCGATTCCAGCAGAATCATAGCCCCGATATTCAAGCTTTTCCAGCCCTGCAAGTAAAACATCAGTCGCCACTTGTGCGCCGATATACCCAACGATTCCGCACATAATTCACACCACTCCGTTTTCAGTATGACTTAACTGGTTATAGTAGTTAACACATACTTCATGGTTAAGCCAAGGAAAACGGAGCAAATTAATAGTTATTTTATACAGAATTGATAATTGGGAATTGGGGATTGGGAATTGGGAGAGAGGGGGAAAGGAGTGAGGGAGGGAGAGAGTGAGAGAGGGAGGGAAATTAATAACTCATAACTCTTAACTCCTAACTCCTAACTATTCCCAATGCCCAAAGCCCTATGCCCCATTCCCAAATTAATAAGCTAATCCCATACTGCGGGTGGTTTCAGCACCTAGATAAACTCGGATGCTTAAGAAATCAGTAGGACAAGCGGTTTCGCAACGTTTGCAGCCTACACAGTCTTCGGTACGGGGAGAAGATGCTACTTGGGAAGCTTTACAGCCATCCCAAGGAACCATTTCGAGTACGTCGGTGGGACAAGCGCGAACGCACTGAGTACAGCCAATGCAGGTATCGTAAATTTTAACGGTATGAGACATTTAAAAAACTCCTTTCCGAGTGTTCTACTCTATCCAAAGAATCATAATCAAGGGCTAGTTTACCTCAGCGCTTGAGTCGTTGTATTCAAAAGGCTACATAACTTTAAACAACGTAATACAGTTAACAGTTAACAGTGAACAGTGAACAGTATTAAGGTTAAAAGTCAAAGATTGAAGTCTATAATTCTTCTCCTTGTCTCCCCATCTCCCTATCTCCCAATCCCCCATGCCCAATACTGCCAATTGCGAACTATTATCGTAATAATTAGGTGTTTTTAATCTTTAGTTGTAACTAGGATGGCAGCGTAATAACAAAATTTGACAAACAATTAAGCAAATACACGTCTGAATAACTGATAATTAAGTAGATTTACCATTCACCTCACCTTATGAGAGAACTGGAGCGGTACTATAGAATTTTGGATTTGGAGCCTGGGGCCTCGCTTGAAGAAGTGAACCAGGCTTATAGGGATTTGGCTTTTATTTGGCACCCAGATAGGATTCCTCAAGAAAAACATCGGTTGCAAGAAAAAGCTCGCAAGAAGCTACAGGAAATTAATGAAGCTCGGGAAAAGTTGCGCTCGATTAAGGCGAAATACAGGTCTAAGCCTGGGAATAATGCGTCTTATCAACCAAAAAAAACTTCTGCACCCGAGCGTCAATCAAAAACAGAATGGCCAACTTCTGCTTATCAACCGAAAAAAACTACTAGACCTGCGAGCAGTAGCAGCAGTAGTAGCAAGTCCGATTCTTATGCACCTTATCAACAAAAGTGGACTCCTAAGTCTACACCTAATCAAACTTATCAACCTCCCCAACAATCGGATTTGAGCGGACAAGATTTTCGTCGCGCTAATCTCAAGGGAAGGGATTTATCTGGCAGAAATCTCAGCTATGCCAAATTAAACGGTGCTAACCTCAGCGATGCTTTTATGCATAAGATAATCCTGCGAGGTGCTGATTTGTCTAATGCTAATTTATTCAGAGCAAACTTACTTTTAGCGGATATGAAAGAAGCTAATTTGCAAGGTGCTGACTTGATTGGTGCTGATTTGAGCGGTGCTGATTTACGCGGTGCTGATTTGAGAGGAGCAAGAATTCGTTCTGGCGATCGCCTACTTGTTAAACTCATTGGAGCTAATTTATCTGGAGCAATTATGCCAGATGGTTCGATTCATAAATAGCTGATAAATACTCAAGTGACGGCATCTTATTGGGTAATTAAAGTTTAAACGGTTTCACAACCAATTGCTTTGCTTAGCTATTGAATAATCCGTTACTAGCTCCTATTTAAGTTTAGCTATAGGTTTAATTAAGTATTGATTTATGTATTTATGTATGTATTTATTTTTTTTGTTATTAAAGAGACGTTTAATATACTTATTTTTATAGTTAGTGATTAAACTTTAGTAATTCAAGGCTTGAATGTTGTGGCTGAAAATAGAGATTGATTTGATACCAAATCTATGAACTAAGACATAAATTTTTATTTCCACATGATTCGCGAACAGTGCGAACAGAGAGTATGGAGATATTTTTAATTAAAAAATAATTGCATGAATAATCTTATTTCAACTAAGATCTATCACAAAATAAACACGGGAGTATCTGTTCGTAAGCAAATGTAAATAATATTACTAGTATTCCTCCGCCTGTTGTGAAATGTCAGCAATATGAGAAACTTGGCAATAGTCCCTATCAAACAAGAGCAAAAATGAGTAACACAATATCTGACGTTATAGTCAAAACTATGGATGGGAGCGATAAGAAATTAGCTGAGTATATGAATCAAGTACTGCTAATTGTTAATGTAGCTTCCCAGTGTGGTTATACTCCGCAGTATGCAGGATTAGAAAAGCTAAATCAAAATTACAAAGAAGCAGGTTTAAAGATTTTAGCTTTTCCATGCAATGATTTTGGAGGACAAGAACCTGGAACCAATGAGGAGATTACAGATTTCTGTACGAGTAATTACAGCACAACTTTTGAATTGTTTGATAAACTCCATGCTAAAGGCGAAGAGCAGCATCCACTCTATGCTAGACTCACAACCGCAATTGAACCAAAGGGACCTATCGCTTGGAACTTTGAAAAGTTTTTAGTTAACAAGCAAGGTGAGGTTGTAGCTCGGTTTAAAAGCAGTGTTAAGCCAAATTCACCTGAATTAATTGCTGCTATCGAAAGAGAATTAGCACTTGGGGTTAGTAATTTATAATTGGTAATTGGTAATTGATGATCCACATCCAACCGATGAAAATTGATTAAGGGTGCCATTGTTTTATGAATGTTGCAATTATTGGTTGCGGATATGTAGGTTATGCAGTGGCTAAATACTGGAAGCAAAATAATGATTTGGTTATAACTGCAACTACAACAACGACCGCTAAGATATCAGCATTACAAGAAGTAGCGAATAAAGTAGAAATTGTCGAAGGTTCGGATAATAAATCTTTAAAAGCTGTGCTACAAAATCAAGATGTGGTGCTTTTGAGTGTTGGAGCAAAAAGTGCAGATAGTTATGAAGAAACTTATTTAAAAACTGCTGAAAATATAGTTTCAGTATTGAAGCAAAATCCAACTGTAAAACAGTTGATATATACAGCAAGCTATTCGGTTTATGGAGATAGAAATGGTGATGTGGTTGATGAAGAAACACCCACTGCACCAGATAATACGAATGGGGAAATTTTGAATAAAGCCGAGCAAATTTTGCTTTCAGCCCAGAGCGAAAACCTGCGAGTTTGTACGTTGCGATTGGGAGGTATTTATGGTGAAGGTAGGGAACTCGTAAAAATATTTAGCAGAGCTTTCGGTCAAACTCGTCCCGGTAACGGTGAAGATATTACAAATTGGATTCACTTGGATGATATTGTTGGTGCGATTGAATTTGCACGTCGAGAACAACTCAGCGGTATTTATAATTTAGTTGATGATGCTCATCTTCCCAGTAAGGAATTAATCGGAAATTTATGTCAAAAATACGATAAACCAGACGTTGTATGGGATGCTTCTCAAATAAAAACTAGTGCTTATAATTCTCTGGTATCCAATGAGAAGATAAAAAGAGCGGGATACAAATTAATTCATCCACAGATGATTTTTTGATTGATATTTGATATTTGATATTCACCACTAATGATTAATCAAGATAAAACAGCACCTTCTAGTCAATTTTATACTTGGAATAATTTTCGCTGTGCTTACGATGTTCTTAGTCCGATAAATTCAACACCAGAAGTTGTTCCGTTATTATTAATTCATCCAATTGGTGTAGGTTTATCGCGGCATTTCTGGCAAAGATTTTGTGATGAATGGCATAAAAAAGGCAATCGTAACTCAATTTATAATCCGGATTTATTGGGTTGTGGTGAAAGTGATATGCCCCATGTTGCTTATACTCCCATTGATTGGGCAGAACAATTACAATATTTTATTAAAACTATAGTTAAAAAACCTGTAGCTTTAGTAGTACAGGGTGCATTATTTCCGGTAGCTATAGAGTTAGTCAAAAAGCAGCCAGATTTAATTGCTGGAATGATTTTATCAGGTCCTCCCGCTTGGAGTGTAATGACTAAACCAGCACCAAAACTACAGCAAAAACTATTATGGAATCTATTATTTGATTCACCTTCGGGAAATCTTTTTTATCGGTACGCTAGAAGGAAGAAATTTTTAGAAGATTTTTCCATCAAGCAACTATTTGATTCAAAAAAAGATGTAGACGAAGAATGGTTGGATACATTGAGTGAAGGAGCGAAAAATCCAGCAAGTCGCTATGCAGTTTTTTCGTTCTTAGCTGGGTTTTGGCGAAAAGATTATCAAAAAGCCATAGAATCTATAGAGCAGCCAACATTAACTATTTTTGGTGAAACAGCATCCAGTATCAGCCAAAGCGGTAAAAAAGATACCACCGAAAAACGTTTAGCTGATTATAGCTCTTACCTATCTAAGGGAAGCGCAATCAAAATTCCTGGAAGAAACGTCTTACCCTATGAATCCACAGTCGAATTCATCGATGCAATTACACCCTTTGTTAATCAGTTATCAGTGAACAGTGAACAGTGAACAGTTAGGAATTAAGAATTTTCTTCCCCCTCTTCCCCCTCTACTTTTAACCTCTTACCTCTTACCTTTGACCTTTGACCTCTTACCTCCTACCTAAAAAACTTTGTGGTTAATTAAATTCTGGACAAACGTTTTAGCTGGACTTGCGATAATAGCAACAACATTCAGTCTTGCGGTCAGAGTATGGTGGGTGTTCGCATTGATAGAACATCTACGAGTTCAATATTCGCTGGTTTTGGTGATTGCGTTATTTGTTAGCGTATTTACTTCCAGACAACGGTTTAATATCTGGAATGTTTTATGTTCGATTGCTTTATTAATTAATTTAATATTTATTTTTCCTTTATTTATTCCTCCTAATGGTATTTCTGCTCAAGCATCAAATGCTCCAGAACAAACAATCCGGGTAATTCATGCAACACTCGATAGTAAAAAACCCGATGTAAGCAAAGCAATAAAATATTTAAATAAGCAAGAAACAGATATTTTATTTTTATTAGAAGTTACCCCTCAATCGTTAGTACAACTTAGAAAAGGACTTACTAATTATCGTTTAATTGCAGCACAACCAAAGTATATTAGTCATGGAATAGCTTGGTTTGTACCTCGAAAGGAAACAAAGCCAATCCAAGTAAATAGATTTGGTTTTATAAGTTTACCAAGTGATAATAACCGTCCGCTTTTAAAAGCGACAATTTCTTACGATGGCAGAAAAATTGTTTTACTTTGCTTCCATACAATTAGTCCTCAATATGCAGAAGCAGTAGCATATCAACGAATAGAACTAAATGCTCTTGCTGACTGGAGTCAGAGGACTTTAAAAAATGGAAATCAAGATTTAATTGTCATAGGTGATTTTAATAGTACTCCTTGGTATAGCCCATTTCGACAACTTATTAGTAAAAGTGGTTTAATTAACTCTCAACGTGGTTTCGGGATACAAACTACTTGGAATTCTGTTTTACCACCACTATTCAGAATTCCCATAGACCACTGCTTACACAGTAAATCATTAAC
>CAKZYM010000968.1 GCA_937884685.1 uncultured Calothrix sp. | reverse complement strand
GCTGTATCATGTATGTGCTAAATTGCATCTGTTGCATTGTTTATATGCGAATAAAATTGATTTAAAGGGATTAGGAATCAGGGAGTAGAAAATTAAACTCCCAACAGCAGACCTATTTTTACTCAGGGTTATTACTTACTACTTACTACTTGCTACTTGCTACTTACTACTATGTTTACGATAAGCCTGGGGAGTTGTACCAACCAAGCGACGAAACTGGGTTGAGAAATGAGCATGACTGCTAAACCCACTTTGGCATGCTACGTCAACTATAGATAATTCTGTATTCATCAGCAGTTGTCTGGCTTTGTTGGTGCGATGATTTATTAGGTATTCACGGGGAGTTTGTCCTGTTGAATTTTTAAACATTCGCGTGAAGTGAACGCTGCTATATCCAGTAAGCTTTGCTAAATCGGAAATCGCAATTTTGGTTGTATCGTGGGCTTCGATATATTCTTGCACTTTTACTAGCAGATGTGTGGGTAACTTGCCAACTTTGGGTATTTGAATTTTTGAAACTGCATAGCTATTTACCAGGTGTACGGCTAGCACGTTCATTACCGACTCTAAAAATAGCTTGTTGGAAACCCCATGTAATAACTTATCGGTGCGGACAGTTGCTGCTAACTGACGGATGAGCGGGTCATCTGAAATTTGAAACTCTAGAATTTCTAGGGAACGTCCTTCAGTAGTTTCAGGAATGCTGGTAGCAATAAATTCTGGGGATAGGTAAAAATTAACTAATTCTCCCGCACAATCCAACGTCAAGCTGTGGGGTTGTCCAGTCGGAACTACAAAACACTGTCCTACCTGTACCGCTTGATGCTTGTGTTTTGCTGAAGCAGAATGCCAGGAAGTAATTCCTTTGGCTTGATTAAACGGTACTGTAATTTGATGGGTATGATGTTCGTGGGTATTAAACAAATCTGGCTCTAAGCTCGCATGGTGTAGCCCGCTTTGACTATCGAGTAAGAGATGATAGTGGACTGCTCCTTTTGCTTGGCTTGGTATCGCTGGCTTTCCCGTGCGCGAATCAATTAGCATAAAATCCCCGTAATGCTCGATTCTGTAACAAGTCTTACGCTTTATTATAAAGAAAGAAAATGATAAAAAACTTAAAACTGTGGCAAATAGATGAAAGACTAATCGTGTAATTTTTTTGATAATCAAGCTATCAATCGATTTACGAAAAAAGTTTTGAGAGCTTGGAATGGATTTATCTACTCAAAAAGTTGCTATTGTCACAGGTGCATCGCGGGGAATTGGAGCAGAGATTGCTAAAAGACTTTCACTAGAAGGATTTGCGGTGGTTGTCAACTATGGACATAATCAGGAGCAAGCGGTTGCGGTTGTTCGAGAGATTCATGATTTAGGTGGAGATGCAATTGCAGTTCAAGCAGATGTTTCTCAATCGCAAGCTGTGGAATCACTATTTGATAAAGCTGAGAAAACCTATGGTGGTATAGATGTTTTGATTAATAACGCGGGTGTTATGGCTCCTAAACCAACCAACATCGCCGATACAGATGACGAGCTATACGACAAAATCTTTAACATCAACACTCGTGGAACGTTTCTTACTCTGCGACAAGCTGCTCGACGCTTACGTAATAGCGGACATATTGTTAACTTTTCAACCAGTGCTATTGGTCTAGCAATGCCGGGTTACGCTATTTATTCCGGTGCAAAAATCGCGGTGGAAATCTTTACCAACATTATGGCAAAGGAATTACGGGGACGAAATATTACCGTTAATGCCATTGCTCCTGGACCAACAGCAACCGAATTATTTTATCAAGGTAAATCCGCAGAATTGATTGAAAATTTTGCCCACAAAGCACCTTTAGAGCGTTTGGGACAACCCAATGATATTGCTAGTGCAGTGGCATTTTTAGTCAGTCCGGAAGGTGGTTGGGTAAATGGGCAAATTATCCGAGTCAATGGTGGAATTGTCTAATCTAAAAAACTTTTAAAACAATAAAAGAAAGTCATTATGGCAAATGCAAAAAATAAAGTCATTGTTATCACTGGAGCTAGTAGTGGTATTGGCGAAGCGAGTGCCAAGTTACTAGCTCAGAACGGCGCAAAAGTCGTTTTAGGAGCGCGACGAATCCAAAAGCTAGCCAAGATTGTCGAAGAAATTCGCGATAGCGGTGGCACAGCAGAATACAAAGCTTTGGATGTTACCAACCGCAAGGCTATGAAAGAGTTCATTCACTTTGCTAAAGACCAGCTTGGTCGCGTTGATGTCATCTTTAACAATGCTGGGGTAATGCCACTTTCTCCTATAAATGCCTTGAAAGTCGAGGAATGGGACAAGACAATCGCCGTCAACATCTGTGGGGTGTTAAATGGAATTGCAGCAGGTTTGCCAATCATGGAGGCACAAGGGCAAGGTCAATTTATCAACACAGCATCAATCGGGGCACACATTGTAGTTCCTACTGGCGCAGTTTACTGTGCTACCAAATATGCCGTTTGGGCAATTTCGGAAGGACTACGACAAGAATCACAAAATATTCGCGTTACTACCATCTCTCCTGGAGTCGTGGAAACTGAACTAGGCTCTGATATTACTGAAGAGTCAGCAAAAGATGCTTTGCAAGAATTTCGCAAGATTTCGCTCAGCCCAGATGCAATCGCTAGAGCGGTCTTATACGCCGTATCTCAACCCGATGATGTTGACGTGAACGAAATCATTGTCCGACCGACAGCCAGCGCATTCTGAAGAGAATCAGTCAAAGCATGAAACCGTTATTTTAGCCATACAAAATTTACGAAAAATGGAAATGCCTAACAAGCTGAATCCTGCAAGCACTAAACCTGTTTACCAAGATGTGAATCTGCTGATTGTTGTTAGCGTGACGCTGATGGAAATTCTGGGGACAATGAGCGTCAATCCTGTCTTACCTGGAATAGCTCGTGAATTTGAACTATCTCCACAGCAGATTGGTTGGGTAACTACTGCGTTTGTTGTTCCTATTGCCATCGGAGGTATTATATGTGGTGTCTTATCTGACCGCTTTGGTCGCAAAATTATTCTAGTTCCGTCACTGTTTCTGTTTGCGACTGCGGGAGTTGCCTGTGCTTTCGCTCCTAATTTTCAAATCCTGTTGGCATTGCGGTTTCTGCAAGGGGTTGGAGCGGCGAGTTTAGAGGCTCTACCATTGACCCTAATTTGCGATTTATATACAGGGAAACAATTGACCGCAGCAATGGGATTTAATGCTAGCGCCATAGGGCTGAGTTTGGCGGTGTATCCTTTGCTGGGTGGTGGATTGGCATCAATGGGATGGCGTAAGGCATTCGCATTACCTCTAATAGCGGTTCTCGTGGGGATTTGGCTGTGGAAGTCGCTGCGACTGCCAGAACAACAGCACTACGAAAATTTTAACTTCTGGGTTTATTTAAGAGATGTTTGGAGCAGTATTCGTCGCGGTCGGGTGATTAAGCTGTTATTTATAGTAGTCGCACTTTTTGTTCTCTTGTTTGGTGCTTACTTAACCTATATTCCCACTGTCGCAGATTCTCTCGGTGCTTCTGAAATCGAAATCGGGATTTTGCTAGCAAGTATGGCAGTGTTTTTTGCTTTAACTTCATCGCAACTAGGATTTTTGGCGCGTTCGCTCTCCGAACAGACTCTTATCAAAATTTCCTTCTCAATTTACACATTGGCATTAGTGATTACACCTGCAATTGATAGCATCGGTCTTCTATTTATTCCCAGCATCTTATTTGGAATAGCACATGGAATTGTCTATCCCACAACACAAGCACTCTTAGCAGAATTAGCTCCCAACCACAATCGAGCAGGTTTTATGGCAGTGGCAGCAATTGCAATACCCTTGGGACAAGCAATTGGGCCAGTATTAGGAGGATTAGCATTCAGTGCTTGGGAAATGAGAGGGGTGTTTTATGCTGGTGCATTTTTGGCGATTGCGACCTTGGGTTCACTTAGATACTTGATACCTCGGACAAAGAAAGCCTAGGGTTGAAACCCCAGTCTAATACACAAAGTCGTCTAAAGACGACTAGGAAACACCCCTCAAAATTAATGTGATGAGGCACAGTATTCGACCACATTAATTTTGCAGGGTAAACATCAATTTGATTTGAAATCGAATAATCCTCTAAATCCTCTTTCTCTGCGTCCTCCGCGTCCTCTGCGGTTTTTTTATAAACCCTGAGAACTACTCAAATTTAATAAGGAAAAATAATGAATTTGAATAAATTCACCAAAATAGCAGTTACTGCAATGACCGGACTTTTGGTAACTACAGCAGTGGCTGCCAAGACAGATTCACAATGGATGGATGCATCACCGCTTCCTGTGGAAACCCAAGAAATTTATGCTGATGTCAGAAACAATAAAATATATACCCTCGGGGGATTGTCAGAAGGTGCCAAGACTGTGTTGGATGATTTTCTAGAATATGATGCTGCTAGAAATGTATGGACTCAGCTAAGCCCTCTACCGGAAGCACGGCATCATATTGCTGTTTCTATTGTTAAGGATAAACTTTATGGAATAGGTGGTTTCAAGGGAGGATTCCCTAACTGGGAAGCTCAAAGTAATGTATTTGTTTATGACTTTAATACAGAGAAATGGGCTGAAAGCACACCTTTACCACGACCTCGCGGAGAGCATTCAACTGTAGTCATAGATGGAAAGATTTACGTGATTGCTGGACGATATAAAAGAAACCCCGATTCTGCAAACTTCAACGAACATTTCGATACTGCTAGCATGTTGGTTTTTGACCCCAATACTAAAGCATGGTCGTCCGCTCCCGATGCTCCAACCGCCAGAAATAGCCATGCTGCTGCGGTTATTGATGGCAAAATATACGTTGTAGGGGGACGACAATTTACAATACATGCAGTTGGCAACTTTGCAAACGATATTGTCGCCAATCTTGAAGTATACGACCCAAAGGTAGAACGTTGGGAAACACTCTCCCCACTACCCCAAGCCGCAGGTGGTATATCCGCTGAAGTTGTAGATGGAAAACTATATGTCTTCGGGGGAGAACAATGGGTTCCTGAAAAAAGCATTATTGCCCAAGCATGGGTTTACAATCCAGAATTAGACAAATGGACTTCGGTTCCAAATATGAAAACTCCACGTCACGGTACAGCGG
>CAKZYM010000967.1 GCA_937884685.1 uncultured Calothrix sp. | reverse complement strand
TTTGGTCCTTCTAATAATCCTACTTCTTTAGGTTTTTCCCGACTTGTAATAATTAAACAACTTTGATGGTTAACTTGTCCGATTTGCTGGAGTAAATAACCGTAATCTTCGTATCCTTGACTGTATTTTCCGTTATTAGTGCCACCTTGGAGTACAGATTCTAAATTATCGAGTATTACCAGACAACGTTTATCGCGTAAGTAATCGAGCAAGTGAGAAACTTTTCCTTTTACCGTATTGGGAAGATTAATTTTTTCTTGATGGTTGAAAAATTGAATTAACTCCGTCAAAATCTCTTCAATTGGGGGTGCATTTTGGAGCGATCGCCAAATTACATACTGGAAATTACCCTGTATTTTTTGTGCCAGCTTAATAGATAAAGTCGTTTTACCGATTCCCCCCATCCCTAACAATGCTATCAAACGACAGTTATCATTAATGCACCATTGCTCTAAGATGTCTAAAAATTCTTGTCGTCCGTAAAAAATAGATACATCTGATGCTTCTCCCCAATCACGGTATTGGTCTATATGTATTATTTGTTTTTCTACAGTAGTGGGAATTGAATCTTCATCAACTACTTGCTTGGTTATAGATGTATTAAAATTTTTTGCTGTTTCTAACTGCGCTTTCCATAGTCGCTCTAAAGTAGTTTTGAAGTTCTTTTTGCTTATTTTTTCTTGTTCCCCCAGCATTTTAGAAAGGAATTTCCATAACTTAGGACCAATATCCTGCTTCAGATAATTCGGTGTATAACCATTAGCATCAGCAATTTCATCATAGCTGTAACCTTTCCATGCTCCTCGCAGAATCATCACTTCAATATCTTTCAAGTGTCTCTTGCTTTTGGTAAAAACAATTGCATCGACAAAGCTTAAGGCTTCCTCAAGGTTCATTGATGGGGAGTTCAAAGCCCGAATTGTGAGATCCATTTTTCCCAAGTAAATTATTAAATTAAACTCTTAATATCGTTAAATCTAATTAGCTATCCTATACGTATATTACACAGCAAATATCAATACAACAAGTAAATTAAATAACTTTTTTTATTGGGTCATCGTATCAAAAAAGGTTTTTTGTACCTTAAGGAATTAGAGCGATCGGCATAAGTATGATCGAGAAAAGCTTTTAGCTCAATGTTCTAATGAATTGGACTTTGGACAAAAAAAGTTGCTCGCGGAAAATATCCACGAACAACTCTTTTTTGTGCAAATTTTAAAATCCGTCGAGGATGCGTTTGGGGGAAAAACATCTGCACCCCCAACGCTAGTTCCTACAACGGAGGGAACCTCCGCAACGGACTGGCTCAACTTGCAGCAAAATTCAACATCGAATTAGCTCATTGTCGCGTTACTGCGGTCATAGCTTGTCCAAGCATTGGGATTTATCTTTCCCTGAACAGGATTCCAGTAGCGAGATGTTTCTCCGGGGAGACCAATCTCTTCTCCCGCACGTCCGAGCATTGACTGTTGGCGATTTTTAATTGTTTGATAATGACCTTGCATCAAAGCACGTGCCTTTTCTTGAGTAGTCATAATTTCTTAACTCCTTATATTTAATTAATATGTAGTAAGCTTATCTCCGCTTTTCTAAATTATAAGAAAATTTCTGTAACAATGACTACTATTTTTGGACAATGTTATTAAATCTAAACATTAAATTTTGCAAAGAAATTATTAATATCTAATTAGAAACTCGTAATTAATAAATCTCAATGACTAGCCCCATGCAACATCTTTCCTTGCATAGGTCTTCATCATAATCACGGATTTTTTATTAAAATTTATCATTGTTTATTAAGAAAAATTTACATAAAATGAGAATAGACTACAACATTCTAGGTTCCGATGCCAGACACTTTAACAAAACTGACTTATCAGACATTTCAACAGAGTAAAAGTATTTTTGGTGTAGCTCACAAGACTCTCAGCACGCAGTTGATGAAGGCTTTTTCTCCCATAGATAAGAAAGTAACGCCAATTCCACCAGAATTATTACCTAAATTACAACAGCGTCTAAACGATTTATTAGAAGTTGATTGGGAAGATGCTGAGCGAGGAGTTTATCCCAAAAGCTTGCTGTTTGATAATCCTTGGGAAGACTTTTTTGTTTATTATCCACAAATTTGGATGGATTTACCCCTAATTTGGGAACGAGCTAAGTCCGACAAGTTTCAAGATTTTGCACCAGATATAGATATTACAGATTATCCTCAATATTACGTGCGGAATTTCCATTATCAAACCGATGGTTATTTGAGCGAATCATCTGCTAACTTGTATGATTTAGGTGTAGAACTTCTATTTAATGGTACTGCTGATGCAATGCGACGCAGAATTTTGGCTCCATTAAAAGAAGCTAGCAAAGTATTTACTGATGTATCCCCACGTCAACAACGTGTATTAGATATAGCTTGCGGTACCGGACGTACATTAAAGATGATTCGAGCAGCTTTACCGTACTGCTCGCTGTTTGGTACGGATTTATCACCAACTTATTTGCGGAAAGCGAATCAACTATTATCGGAAATTCCAGGAGAATTACCGCAATTATTGCAAGCAAATGCAGAGGAATTACCTTATTTAGATGATTATTTCCATGCAACAACTTGCGTTTTTCTTTTCCATGAATTACCAGCAACAATACGTCAGCGAGTAATTAGTGAAGCTTTCCGAGTCACAAAACCGAGTGGAACTTTTATTATTTGTGATTCAGTTCAATTGAGCGATTCACCAGAAGTAGAACCTGCAATGCAAAACTTCCATGAATCATTCCACGAACCTTTCTATATGAATTATGTGAACGATAATTTGGTAGAGCGTTTAGAAACGGCTGGTTTTGAGAATATCGAAATTCAGGTTCACCATATGAGTAAATATTGGATTGCTCGCAAACCATCAGCTTAGGTTTGACAATAAATCCGAATAAAAGCAAAACAAATACTAGAGATGAATATTAATCGTCTCTAGTATTAAACAAGCATTTTGAAGATGCATAGTATTTAATTGAATAAAGGTGGATAATCACCTTTTGATAAGAATCATTGCAACTAAGCAAGCATGACTAAGTAATTTTTTATCAGCTTTAAAGCTTAGTTATTTTTGATTATCCCGTGAGTAAAATCATGGGATTTTGAGCATTTATTACAAATTTAATCCAAGCTTAATTTGCGCTTAGAAAAGAGATTAGATACATCAATCCAAGCGTTTTATTAAACTATATCCTCTCAAAGAAAATTCAAATTTCTCTTTATTCAGATATTATCTACTTGAATAAACAAGCAGTTACCTAAAACATAGTGAAATGGCAGATAAGTAGTTTGTTTCCTCTTTTACAAATGAAGACATATTTAAATTAGATGTCCTACTCACTAGTAAAGCAGGAATCATATTGTAAATATGAAATCAAATAGAGAATTAACCTTTATATTGGCAGACGACGAACGGCAGAAAAATTTTCTTTCGAGAAGCGATTATCGTACTATCGGACTAGACAGTCAGTAAAGTAACCGTTGATATATGGTAGCAGTGGCTCTTTATACAATCGACAAATAATTTTTAACGAAAACTATCTAACAATGTCGTGTAACAAAAATTATATCTGCACAAAGCTGCGGGAGATAAAGAGTAATTAATAAAACCCTGTAGCTATATTTTGATGTACTTGATATAACACGACTAAATGGTTCTATGCGTTGCACTTTTTGTAGCGATGCGTGAGGAATTAACCGTGGTCGAAATATTCCACAAATTCTCTACGTCCGCTACCTCTATGAGGTGCGTTAGGCTTGCGTCTGGATCTACTCAATAGTAATTCATGCTCAACCGAGGTAGAAAACATTTCTTTATCTAAAGAGTTTCCAACTTCTTGAAAGTTAACAGCTAAGGAGCCGAATACGATACTTGTAACTAAAAGTGAAATGGCTGTACGCATAGTAGATGTCTATTTTTGAACTATCCACTTCACTGATACTTAGTTTTAAATACTGCATCCGGAAATTTTCTTAAATAGTATTTTTTTTTACTCTAATTTATTAAAACTATTTTTTTGTTATATGTTCTACTAATAACCAGCTACCAGCATGATTGATTCGAGCATGAATAACGACGTATTCTTTATTTAACAAAGAGTTCAGGACTTTATTTACAGATGAATCTAAAGTAACTAACTGATAAATTAATTGTTTGGATACAGTTTGAGTACTAATTACTAATCTGTAATCTTGCTGATGTAAACGCTCAAAAATACCTTCATAAATATGAACATTCCGTAGCCATACTGGATTATTACTACCGTATGAGTACTTAAGTAAAGATGTATTGTGACAGTTAATATTGGCAGGATAATTATGCAAATTGTCTAAATAATACATTTGGCTCATCAACCAATCAGGATGAGTTGGTAATAAATTGAACAAAGGAACTATCGCTGCTGGGGCTTGCACGTCATTTAATAGAGCTTGCTGCAATGTTCTTACAGGTAAATCTCTTGGTTGACAATTTAATTCAATACAAATTCCCGCAGCCATTCCCGCAGCTTGACCGATATTCATGACTATGGGCTGCAATCTAGTAGCACCGTTTGCTATGTGAGAAACGGAAATATTTTTTTCGCAGACTAATAAACCATTTATCTTTTGGGGAACTAAACAACGGTAGGGAATAGTAAAAGGAGTTCCAGTTAAACGTCCTCCCCAGCGGATTGATTTTGGTCTTAATTTAAATTTGAATTTTGATTCAGATTTTAATTCAGCATTGGGATAATGATGGTCGTTGGGGTAGTTTCCTATAGCAATAGTATCTGGATGTAAAGCTGCTGCATTATCCCCAGGGACTGGCAAAATATTTTGTTCTGTTATCGTAGTTAATCCCACTAAACGACGACTTTCCCGATAGTAAGGATGAAATGCGAAACAACCACGGGAATTGTGAATATCGGGAAAAGCATTTTCAGCCAAACCGTAGCGATGACCGATGCTAGATTGGATAAAATGAGCGAAATTTTGGCTATGATTGCGACATTCATAGATAAACTCAGTTTTTGCTTGCTCTGATTCAATCATTCGACCTAAATCATCACCGTAGTCATTGCCACAGTTGGGCCAATTTATCATAAAAAGACCATTTCCCAAACATCCATAATTCAAGAATTTCTCCGCACCGTAATTATCCCAAGCACCTGCAAATAAGGATGAATCGTAATTTGCTGCTTGTGGGATTTCTGGGGCTAAATCTTCACCGTAATCTTGCATGATTACGACCCAAGTCGGAGACTGTACGGGATATTTTTTTGTAAGGGAATTATGTGCAACAGGTGCGCTGGGTTCTTGGAACTCAGATTGCAATTCCCAACCCCAGCGAAAAGGAATATCGGCTAAAGCAAGTACATCTCCTAATTCGGTACCGTCAAGGGTAATTTTGGCTTTTATGGTAAAGTCTGCAAATCTAACCCCGGTAATACAATTATTCTCCTTAAATACCTCTAACGGTACTTGTCCGGAGAACCATTGCAGACTTGTGAGTTGGGCTACCCAATCAGCAAAAATTTGCGCTCCTATTTGGGGATGATAGCTAAAAAAACTTGCCCAGCAGTTATCTAAACCAGACTGTTGTCGCTGATGTAATTCTTGTAGAAATGTGCCCCAGATTCCGGTTTGAAAAGCTGCTAATTCGTTACCGTCGGG
>CAKZYM010000966.1 GCA_937884685.1 uncultured Calothrix sp. | reverse complement strand
TTTTCACTGTCAAATTTTTGTAGCAGTTCAATTAATTTAGGCTCGGTTTCTGGAAAACAAGTACAGAAAATGCAATTAAAACCACCATCGTCATCGAGAATCGGACTGTATTCAAAAGTAAAATAATTTTCTTGTTGATGATTGTTCTGTTCTACAATCAAGCGTAGATTTTCGTTCTGCGAACAAATGTTTTCTCGTAAAACTGTTTCAATTTGACAACTAATATTGTCCCAAACTTGCTTCCATACCTGTGAAGCTGACTTACCCAAAGCTTGTGAATGATTTTTACCTAATAGCGGAATACAAGCATCTTTATAAAAAGTAATTCCCCAGCAGATAAACATTGGGTAGCGCGAACCCAACATAATTCTAATTGCGGTTTTCAAGCTTAGCGACCAGCTTTCAGCTGTATTTAGCGGCGTTTTCGACCAGTCAAAGTCACGCATCAACGCTGACATTTCGCTATTACCGATAAAAATTTTTTCTTTATCCACAATAATTATTACCCCGCTTGTGGGAAATACATTAACAAGCTTTACCTCGCTCAACTATTTGCCACGGAAAAAGTGATTTTGCAATGTTTAAGATAAGTATTCCTCTACCTAAAGATATAGGTCAAAAAGAATAGTTAGCTTTCAAAAACTCTAAGGTAAAACTATTAGACAAAACATAAAAAAAATATAATTCAAAATAAATAAATTATCTAGATTCTTCAAGAAGATACAGCTAAGTCCAATATTATCGTATTTTTATAACTATATCTTTTGATTGAACAAACTTTTGTATCTATCTAAATAGACCAATAAATCATTTTTACTTGACTCTCTAAAGACAGGTTAATCATGTTAAATCCTAATTCTATAGAAAATCAGACCTTCTATCTTAAGGATGATTTCTAAATCTACCCATTGACTTTTCTTGTATTACGAATGTAGTATTTTATTTTTAAAGGCGATACTGCACAAATTTTTCAGCGTGCGTCATGGCAAACTTGCGAGATATTGTTAATTATTTTCGTCCTTACTGGAAGCTGAGTATATTTAGTATTGCAGCATCCAGTGTTTATGAAATTCTAGATTTACTAGTACCTTATGCAATTGGACAAATATTAAACCTGCTTTCAGAACAACCTCTAGACGGATTTATCACAAATGCGATAGTCGCAATTTCTAATATTACGAATTATCCGGTAAATCAGACTTTATCCTTTGGAGTTTTATTAGGTTTAATCTTTCTTGTTACAGTGGTGAGAGCGCCGACACAACCGTGGTTAAGCGGTTGGTTTCATTGGTATATTGCATTAAAAGCAAGCCGCAATCAAAATCAAAAATCAGTAGAAAAAATTCTCACATTACCTTTAGAATTTTATGATGAAAACAATCCGGGAAGAATAGCATCAAGAGTAGCAAAAGGAATTTCTAATCATACTTGGACTTATCCAGAAATCACCGGACAATTGTTTCCCAAAATGTTTAGAGTTTTGGGTATTTTTGTATTTATCTGTTTTGTTGATTTGCGAATTGCAGCTTTGTTTTTGACTTCCTTTATAGTTATTCTCAGTTTTACTTTGAAGGATTTACAAAAGATAATTGAACGAGAAAGTCGTTTAAATAGATATTATGAAAATACAGAAAGTAGAACATCCGAAATTATTAGTAATATCAAAACTGTAAAAGCATTTGCAACCGAAGCCAAAGAATTAAAACGTCAGCAGCAACGTTACAAACGTCAAGAAAATGTAGTTATATATCGCATCCACAAAGGTTACGTCAAACTAAGTACCTGGCAAAAAAGCGTAATTCAATTCTGTGTATTTGTCGTGCTTGGTTTGACATTATCTGCAACCATCGAAGGTCGGATTACATTAGGTCACTTTGTTACCACCTTGACCTTATCGAGCATGGCATATGCAGAGCTAGAACCAATCAGCATCCTTGCAGAAATATTTGCTCGTCGTTACAGTTCTATGTTGCGGTTCCACGAATTTTTGCAAGAACCATCAGGAGTGGATTCCGAGGGGCTTTTGGAAACCCGAACACCTGATAAAGCTTATAAATTTACCGGTAAAGTTGAATTTTCGCACTTAAGTTTCGGTTACGAAGCCAACCGCAGGATTTTACACGATATTAATCTGCTAATAGAGCCATATCAAACAGTGGCATTAGTTGGTCGTAGCGGCTCCGGTAAATCAACATTGGTCAAACTGCTATTTCGTTATTTTGAACCGCAAGCAGGGAAAATACTCATCGATGGAGAAGACATTCGTGGTTTAGACGTAGGGGAATATCGGAGAAGATTGGCAATAGTTCATCAAGAAGTAGATATTTTCAACGGTACAGTGTTGGATAACTTGACCTACGGAAACGAAAACGTGAGTTTTGCGGAAGTTGAAGAAGCTTGTAGAATTGCCAAACTCGACGAAGTAATTGGTTTATTACCCGAAGGCTACTATACCGTAGTCGGGGAACGCGGAGTTAGATTATCGGGAGGACAAAGACAGCGAGTTGGAATCGCAAGAGCATTGTTAGTTAATCCCGACGTGTTGGTATTTGACGAAGCAACATCGAGCTTAGATTACGAATCCGAGCGCTCAATTCAATTAGCCATGAGTTCCATACAGGGAACCCGAACTACTATAGTTATTGCTCACCGACTCAGCACGGTTAGGGAAGCCGATAAGATTGTAGTTTTGGATAACGGCAGAATCGTAGAAATAGGAAGCCACGAGGAGCTATTACAAGAACAAGGGATTTATAAGAGATTGCATTCATTGCAAGAGACTGGAGAGTTATTAAGTTAGGAGTTAGGAGTTAGGAGTTAGGAGTTAGGAGTTAGGAGTTAGGAGTTA
>CAKZYM010000965.1 GCA_937884685.1 uncultured Calothrix sp. | reverse complement strand
TATTTACCACAGGCAGGGAAAAATCATTTAACTGCTATTTATGATTTTATTGCTGCTCAAAGCCCACTTTGTAAGGCAATATTAGAGCTTATTCCCAGCAAACAAGCTGTCAATTAATGTTTCAAAATAAAATCTTAAGTATCTGATTTTTATTGGATAATTAAAGCGAAATTTCATAGTTTATTCAAAATTTATTAATGCGTTTCTTTGAAGCATAGAGAACAGACATAAATCATTTTGTCTAGCTAACACAGAATTTACGCAAATTCAATGACAATATAAGATTTGAGACGTTAACATTCCCACAATCCCTCTTTATTTAAGGGGGATTTTGTTTCATTCCTAACGATGTATTTTAAATTTTCAACAAATTTCTTCAGTCGATGTTTAAAAAGCTGATTATTGGGGAACCCTAGATATACAAACATATTTATACTCTTCTAGGAAGGATTGTGTAATGCTCACATCTACCTTGGTTCCCGGTTATGACATTACGGAAGTCATATATGAGGGAATCAACACTATTATTTATCGGGGTACATCGCATCTAAACCAGCAAAAAGTTATTCTTAAAATTCTTAAAGAAGACTATCCTAGCCTAGACGCGATTACAAGACTCAAGCACGAATACAAAATTACAGAAAATCTTGATTTAGATAACGTTGTCAAAATATTAAGGCTTGAAACTGAGCAAAATCGTTTGATACTAGTATTAGAAGATTTTGGTGGACAGTCTCTCAAGCAAATACTTTCTAGCGATAAATTAAAATTATTAAATTTCTTAACTATTGCGGTTCAGCTAGCAAAGGCTCTGGTTTCGCTGCATTCACATCAAATTATTCATAAAGATATAAAAGCCGATAATATTATTATCAATCCTAAAACGGGAGAAGTTAAGCTTACTGACTTTAGTATCGCTTCAAAACTCAGTAACGAAAAACTACAGCTAACCAATCCCAATCAGCTTGAAGGGACACTAACATACATGTCCCCAGAACAAACCGGGAGAATGAATCGCTTCCTAGACTATCGTACCGATTTTTATTCGCTTGGTGTAACTTTCTATGAAATGCTTACCGGGAAATTACCTTTTCAAAGTAACGACCCTTTAGAACTAATCCACTCTCATATTGCCAAGAAACCTGTTCCAATTCAAGAATTAAATCCAGAAGTTCCTAATGCGATCGCCAATGTAGTAGAGAAACTGATGGCAAAAAATGCCGAAGACCGCTATCAAACAGCTAAAGGACTTTTAGCTGATTTAGAACTATGTAGCGAACAGTTAGAAATGACAGGAAGCATCATCGAATTTCAACCAGGAAGATTAGATGTATTAAGTCAGTTACTTATTCC
Source organism: uncultured Calothrix sp. (assembly GCA_937884685.1). GTDB lineage: Bacteria > Cyanobacteriota > Cyanobacteriia > Cyanobacteriales > Nostocaceae > Rivularia. The sequence goes on along the minus strand of CAKZYM010000965.1, from coordinate 2,787 downwards.
CCAAAAACTTTACGGTAGAGAAATTCAGGTTAATTTGCTTCTAGATGCTTTTGAAAGAATAAGCAAGGGAAGCCGCGAACTTATAATAGTTTCTGGTTATTCAGGAATTGGTAAATCATCCGTAGTCTATGAAGTCAATAAACCTATCACTCAAAAGCGCGGTTACTTCATCAGCGGTAAATTCGACCAATTCAAGCGTAATATTCCTTATGCTTCATTGATTCAGGCTTTTAGTAGCTTGATGCAGCAACTACTCACAGAAAGTACAACTGAACTTGAAGAATGGCGCAACAAAATATTGACTGCTGTTGGTACAAACGGACAAGTGATTATTGATGTAATACCAGAAGTAGAACTTATCATTGGTAAACAAACAGAAGTCCCCCAACTAGGTGGAACAGAATCGCTAAACCGTTTTAATCGCGTTTTTACCGAGTTTATCAACCTCTTCGCTCAAAAAGAACATCCTTTAGTTCTTTTTCTTGATGATTTACAGTGGGCCGATTCTGCAACATTAAAATTAATACAAATATTGACGGTTGAATCCGAAACCAAATATTTGCTATTAATTGGGGCTTACCGTGACAATGAAGTTAGCCCAACCCATGCTTTAATTCAAACTTTAGAAGAAATAGAAAAAAATAATGGGATTGTTCGTAATATTGTTTTACAGCCTCTTGAGATTGCAAATGTAACTGAGTTAATAGCAGAGACTTTGAACGATAGTACAGAACGAATCAACACTTTAGCTGAATTAATTACTAATAAAACTGGCGCAAATCCCTTTTTTATCAATCAATTACTGCAAACACTTTACCAAGAAAATCTGTTGATATTCGATTTTACTCCATTCTCTTCCTTAATGAATAAAGAGAAAAGTCAAGGAATGTGGAAGTGGGATATAGAAGAAATCCAAACTATAGGCATTACTGATAAAAGCGTAGTAGATTTAGTTGCCAATAGAAATAAAAAGCTACCAGAATCTACACGCCAAGTATTGCAACTAGCTGCTTGTATTGGAGATACATTTACACTTGATGTGCTGTCAGTTATTAATGAAAAATCTCTAATAAATACTGCTAAAAAATTAGATGCAGCATTGCAAGCTGGGTTAATTTTACCTTTGAGTGAAGCTTACAAAATTCCTTTAGTATTTGGGGAAGATATAGAAAATTATGATTATACGAATCATCAACAGATTTCTACAGTCAATTTAAAATCTAATATTGCTCGAATTAGCTATAGATTTTTACATGACCGCGTGCAGCAAGCAGCATATTCACTCATCCCCGAATCTGAGAAACAAGCCACTCATCTTAAAATTGGCCAGCGTCTAAATCAATCAACACCACCCGAATTATTAACAGAAAATGTTTTAGATATAGTAAATCAACTAAATATTGGGGTTGATTTATTGCAAACTCAAACAGAAAAACATGACCTAGCGCAACTCAATCTTATTGCTGCTCGAAAAGCTAAAGCAGCGACAGCTTATGATACTGCCCTAAAATATTTAACTATTGGTTTAAAACTTACAGAAAAAGATAGCTGGCACAGTAATTACAATCTAACATTTAACTTATATGTTGAAATAACGGAAGTTGAATATTTAAATAGTAATTTTGAAGAATGCAAGAGACTAGGAGATATTTCTTTACAACGAGCGAATACTGTTCTTGAGCAGGTAAAAATATACCAAATTAAAATACTTTCATGTATTGCTCAAAATCAAATGTTAGAAGCTTTAGATATTGGAGTAAAGATATTAAATATTCTTGGTGTACGATTACTTTGCAAACCTAAATTAAATGATGTCTTTGCAGGTTTTGCACTTACAAAATTGGTTATTGGAAGAAAAAAAATTGAAGATTTAGCATATTTACCTAATATGACAGATCCTTATAAATTAGCTGCAATGCAAATTTTAATGCTAGTTAATCCAGCAGCTAGTCAGGCAGGATCTTTACTTTTTCCGCTAACTATATTCGCAATGGTTCGTTTATCACTTAAATATGGTAATTCAGAATTTAGCACTTATGGATACAGTATGTATGGTGCAATGCTATGCCATAAATTTGGAGATATTGAGCTTGGGTATCGATTTGGAATGTTAGCCGCAAATGTTTTAAACAAGCTTCATGGAAATAGTTCACTAAAATGTAGGGCTTACTATGTTTTAAACTCTATGATTAGGCATTTTAAAGAACCTGTAAGAAAAACAATATCACCTTTAACAGAAGGACTACAGAGTGGTTTAGAGACAGGAGATTTACAATTTGCCAGCTACAGTGCTTGGACTATAAATAAAAATACATTCTTAAGTGGAGAAAATTTAGATTATTCATTACAGCGATTAATGCAGTATCTGGATTTAATGCATAAGCTGCAACTCAAATCAGTTACTGTCGTTATAAAAGTAATAAGCTATAGTTTGTCACATTTGCAAGGTGGCTCAATTAATCAATATACTTTATTTAATGAAAAACTAAATGAAAGCGAAATATTATCAAGCTTAGGTATTAATACTACTTGGTTGAGCATTTTTTATAATTGTAAAACTATTGTTAATTATTTTTTGAATGATTATGTAGAAGCTATCAATAATGCTCGTTTGACAGAAGAATGTGGGAATAGCAATCCTGGTTTCTACCTCTACTGCGTCAACAATTACTACTACTCCCTAGCCCTCCTCGCAAATTATAAAAATGTCACTCCTACCGAACAAAAGCAATACCTTAAAAAAGTCGCTGCAAATCAGAAGAAAATGAAGAAATGGGCGCATCATGC
>CAKZYM010000964.1 GCA_937884685.1 uncultured Calothrix sp. | reverse complement strand
TTGACAAGGAGAGGGAACGAGGGTGAGGTTGTTTTTGAAAGACCGGGTTTTTTCATTTCTATAAATAAAACGGATTAAATCCAAAAATCAGCAATAAAATTATCAAAATAATTATAAACCTGCATATCACTTATACACCTAGACCAATTGATAAATAGAAAGCGAGGTTAACTGATTTTAAATCATTACTCGAACTCTAATTATCAAGAAACTCAATCCAAATTAGGTCTAACATCATGATTACCAAGAAAATTGCTTTAGCTTTATCAACTTTAGGTACAATCGCTTGTTTAACAATTCCCACAGAAGCAAATGCTCAAAGCTACAGAAGATTCTCTCGAACCGGAAGCAGAAATCGAATACAAATTACACATCCAGGTTTTGGAACAAGAAGAAATTCAGGAAGAACAAGAACTTCAACAACAACTACTACTAGAGGAACAACTACTAGAACAGTAAATACTCGAGGAACAACAACCGAGGTGACGACAAGTGGTTCGGGAAGAACAGTTACTAAAACAAAAAGAACTTCAAGGAAAAGTAATTTTTCGATAAAACTACCTTCTTCATTCCACATAGATTGGTAATATACGAAGTTAGTAAGTTGGATTATAGTTCAAATACAAATTGCTCGTCTAAAACAATATTTTCTTGCGAACTTAAACCAATCTACAAGCTATTAAATACCCCTCTCCTTAATAAGGAGAGGGGAAGGGGTGAGGTTATTACAACCAATTTCCAACTAAAACATAAGCACCCCAATCATAAGGTTCGTTACGATATTTTCCTGCAAATACTAATGCTTTTTGCGCTCGATGTAGCGCTTCGGCTTTACTAACTCCGGTGTTTAATTCCTGGTAAAATCTCTTTATCAATTTAATGGTAAATTCGTCGTTTACTTTCCACAAAGTTGCTAAGGTACTATCAGCACCCGCTCTTACTGCTAAACCAGCTAGTCCTAATGTGGCTCGGTTGTCACCGTTAGCTGTTTGACAAGCGCTTAAAACTAGTAATTCTATCCGATTTGATTGCTGATTTTCACCACCTAATAATCTATTTATATCATTCGGTCGCAGTAGTTCATTGTAAGCAAGTATGTAAGTTTGTTCGGGGTCGGAACTAAAGTTACCGTGGGTTGCTAAATGAAGTACGGAAAAGTTTTCGTTTTTGAGTTTTTGCTGCAAAGCTTTTTGATTAAACTGTTGATTCAACAAGCTTTGTGTAGATGCTAATTCGGAAATTTGCTTTAATTCTTCTTTAGCATTTATTGCTTCAAATCTCTGACTTTCAACTTCTAATGCTTCGCTGATTCCTCCTGCTAATATTTGCAGTTTTTCGGAAGAAGGACGTAAGTTAAATAGTTGGGAAGTTGGTAGAATGCTTAAAGCATATTTTTTTTCAACTAAATATTCTTTGCTGTTTTGGTCGTATAAAACTGCCATTGGAATATTACGCAGTTCGGTATCAAGAACAAATACTAATGTTTCTACTGCTTGATTTTTTTCTAGTTCTTGTTCCAGGGGTTTGATTAACCATTTATATACTGTTTGAGAATGTTTGTTTGCTGTTTCTGTATCTCGTTTGGCTATAGCTTTGCGTAATTGTTCAGCAGTATTTTCAACTTGATTTCTGGTCACAGAATTACTGTAATATTGAAATGATTGTCCCGGTAATTTGTAAACAACTTCTAATCTATTTTCTAAAACTATGGGATAGATAAAGGCTGCATTTTTTCCAACTTCAGTATTTTGTTGATTTGTAGCTATAGAAGTAAGATTACAGCGCAGAAAGTTTTCTAATTCCGCTAGCTGGAGGGAGTCAATTAAATTAATCGCTGATGTTAAATTGTTCTGAGGTAAGGAACCGTTTTCTGTATTTGTCAGCAGTAAATTAACTAACTGTCGGTAAACTGGTTCGACGTTATCTCGAAAAGAAAACTGTACGTCAGAATTAATGCTGAGTAAATCATCGCGGACTAATTCTAAAGTATTAACAGCAGCTTGATAATTATTAACAGCTTTTTGTTTTTCTCCTTGAATATTAGCTAATCTTCCTAATTGCCACTGCCACTGATAAGCTATAGTCGGAGCCTGTGAAGGTTGAGCAAGTAATAAAGCTTCTGAAGTTAATTTTTGAGCAGTTTTAAGATATCTATTTTTTGAATTAGATTTATTTTGTAAATTATTTGGCTGATTCTGAATTGCTAAATATTCATACAAACTACCCCGATTACCGATTGCATAAGACTTTGCTTTTTTATCTGCTAAAGTTTCGGAAATTTGTACGGTATCTATTAATAAATTATCAATTTCTTGCCATGAAGGAGCTTGATTTAGTAACTCTGGTTGCTGACTTATACAAGCTAGTTCGCGAGCTAAATTAATTTGAGCATAAACTTTTGTACGACCCGAAGGTAAATTTGATAGTTTAATATTTCTACCTACTTCTAATGCTGAAGCAAAATTTCCCGTATCTGTTAATAAACTTAAACGATTAAGTTGTGCTTTTGTGGAAAATTCATTAGATTGCAAATCTATTACTTTTCCATAAGCTTTATCAGCTTGTTTGTAAAAAGGTTGTGCTTCTTCGGGTACCTCGTTTATATTACACTGCCAAGGAGTAACTTTATTAGCTACATTTTTCTGATTTCTTTCAAGTTCTAAATTTCCTCTAGCGTAAAATGTATTTCCCAAACTCAACCAAGTTTTAGCAGCATTTTTAGGTGAATTTTTGCTGATAGTTAAAGCTTGTTCTAAAGCGGTTTGAGAACCTTTTAAATCCCCAGTTGCTCGTAAAATATCTCCCAAACTTATCAGAGCTTGTACTTTTAAATCTGGTGGTAATGTTTCAACACTTTGCTCTATCTGTCCGACAATAACTCTTGCTTGCTGATACAATCCTAAAGATTGCAGTGCTTTAACCTGATTAATTTGATTTTGAATTAATCCAGAATTACCATTTAATTGTTGATTTAGTTTTTGATAAATTTTACCAGCCAATTGCCAATATTTTAAAGCTTCCTCTGGCTGAGAACGATTAAACCAAAGTTTTCCATAAATATCTAAAGATGGGGCTAAGATTTTTAATTTCTGATTTGAAAATTCATTATTAACCTCTAATTTTTGACTATCAAAACCAATTATTTGCAAACTTTGATTAATTATTTTTTCTGCTTCTGACCATTCTCCCAATTCCTGATAAGCCAGCGAAAGATTGCTTAAAGTTACAGCTTGATTAAGTGTATCTCCAGATTCAGCAAAACTATTAACTGCTTTTTCTAACTTCTCAATCGCTATTCTATACTGTCCTTTGTCGTAGAAATCTTTCCCTTCTCTTACTATCTGAACAACGGATTGTGGTGTTTGAGAAAATACCGGTGATATTTCATATGTAAATAGAAAACCGATTAGGAATAATATTAATAAATACCTGCGAATTTTTTTTTGTTTGTTGTAGAATCGTTTTAAAAAGCATTCCACTGTAACGAAAAAAGCAAACCATTTTCTTGCCATGTCCTGTCCCTCGAATCTATATCAGTTAACGGAATACCCCAATCCAAACGAGCGATAAAATCATTGTTATTTCGCCATTGCAATCCCATTCCCAAAGACACTAAAGTACTAGTGCTAGGGTTTTCAATACCGGAATTATTCCAAGCGGTACCAATATCGAAAAAAGGAATTATCTGTAAAATTCCTGTCGGTGCAGACTTATTTTTACCAGTCCGAAGAACCGGTATCTGAACCTCAGCAGAAGCAAAAACACCGTTATCAGCAAGCAGTTGATTCTGACGATAACCGCGAACGCTCCCCAATCCACCAACGGTAAACTGTTCCGAAGACAGCAACCCTTGGTCTGATAATTGAGCATTACCGCGAACTAACAACAGAGTATCTGGGGCTAAAACCCTCACCCATTGAGCTTGTCCCTCCCATGCAAAAAACCGACTATCGGGAACGAATTCCCCAGTTTCGGGAATCCTTTCGTTAACGGTTGAGTTCAAAGCATCTATACCAACACTGAATTGAGAGCGAAATGCAATTACTTCCTTCGCATTTTGCTGAGTCCAATCTTGAAAGAAACGCAGAGCAAAAACCCGAGTATCTCCATCAGCATCAGCACCCGGAGAAAGCTGAAAAGGTTCGTCAAACAGAGAAGTTTCGCTATCTCGTAAAGAACCACTCACACCAACCGCTAATTCTCGGAAAGTTCGGTTTTTGATACTCCGAATCACAGGTTGACGCAAGGAAATTTCATAAAAACTCGATTGAGATTCAATATCAGAACCCTCACCGTCTTCGTTTATATCATCAAAAGGTGGTTCGATGACATTACTATCGGTAGTGTTGAAACTAAAACGCAAAGTTCCATCTTGAGCATTCAACGGTAAAGTATAGCTAGCATC
>CAKZYM010000963.1 GCA_937884685.1 uncultured Calothrix sp. | reverse complement strand
GGGTTTCCTGAGAAAGATTATTGCTTTTATCGATTGCTTGAGTAAGACTTTCTCTTGTTTGATTGCTCGCTTTATCCAACTCATTTAAATGAGATTCTAACTTTTCTGTAGTACTGAATAAATTATCAACTTTGCTAGAAACGGAAGAAAATGTTTCTAGTTTGGAACTAAGGGCTTGTAAGTTTTCTTGAGAAAGATTTTTGTTGGTATCAATTGCTTGAGTTAGGGTTTTTCTTGTTTGAGTATTTGCTTTATCTAACTCATTAAGATGATTTTCAAGTTTTTCTGTAGTTTGAGTTAAATTATCAACCTGGCTTTTTAAAGCTTGAGAAGATTCGGCTTGATTTTTACTATTTTCAGCAACTATTTGAGTTAACTGCTTGTTTGACTCACTTGTGGCTTCTACCAGCTTTAACAATTTTTCTTGTTCAATCTTGCTAGCATGCAAGCTACTTTTAATTTGAAATACCAATATAGTAACGATTAATACAAAAAATACTGATACTGTGGAGAGAATTTGCAGTGTCATCCCTATTTTATATCCTTGACGAAAATATAGTTAATGATTCATCTATTAATTAATTATTGATGAACCATAGAATGATACATCATATAGTAAGTAAAGCCATTTTGTAGAGTAAAAAATTTACTATTTAACATTGTTCCCAAAAAATGTAAATTTATTTTAATCTGAAACAACTACTTACAACAAAATTGGAATATAGATTAATTGGAATATGACGAGAGAGGCTAAAAATCAGCATTATTAATTATTGAAGATTAAAAGCCGCTTACTCTGCATCATTTAAATATTTAACAAACGCGCAAGTGTCTGCGGTAATGGCAACACAATCAAAATTAGCAGCGCAATTGCTAAAACTCCTAAAGCATCTCGTTTATTATCTAGTTCAGTTACATCGTTCAAAGCTGGTTCGTCTGTCAGACGTACAAATATTAAGTAGATTGCCCAATATAAGTATTCCGATTGAATTAAGGAGAGTAACAGCATAAATAAACGAGCAGCTTGTCCAACAATCATTGCTGTTTTCTGACCAAGCATTGCATGAATAATATGACCTCCATCAAGTTGTCCTACTGGCATCAAATTTAACGCCGTAACAATTATTCCGAAGAAACCAGCTACCGCTACTGGGTGTAAATCTATAGCCAATCCAGAGCTTAACTGAGCTCCCAAAATCAATTTTGCGAGTAGCGCTATTAATATTGAATGGCTTGGATTCAAAGCATCAATATTTAAAAATTGTACTTCCTCTTCTATGGGAACTACTTCCGAGTTAATTAAACCCCATATCAGTAAAGGTAAACTTGCTAAAAAACCAGCAATAGGACCAGCAATACTAACGTCAAATAAAGCCTTACGATTTGGTACGGGGCTACGCATCTGAATAAATGCACCAAATGTTCCCAAGAAAGCAGGTATAGGAATAAAATATGGCAGCGTGGTGCGAATCTTGTAAAACTTTGCTGTCAAATAATGACCCATTTCATGTATACCTAAAATGGTCATTAACGATAAAGCATAAGGTAATCCCTGCAATATCAAAGCAGGATTAGAAGATAATTGATTAGATTCAATACCGGCAATCTTCGTTCCGACTAAAGTCGTAGTCATCAAAGTCGCTCCTACCAGTAATAAAGCTAACCCTGGTTTAGCTAATTTTTCGGTTCCTCCTGCTACTGCTTTATTCCGCTGATGATTGGGAACTAACAAAAATATTGGTTTACCATTGAAACCTTCTTGAAAAATTAAAATGAAGCGATCGCCAAATTTTGCTTCGATATTTTCTTTAATCTTCTCGTAGGCAATAACAGCCTCTGTTCTTAACTGACCACGGCAAATCACAGCTTGGGGACGGTATTCAATATTGTGAATATAGTATAAAGACCAAGGAAAACACGAACGAAGTTCACTTTCTTCCTCTGGTTCAATAGGACGCATTGGTAGCGATTCTACAGTAGGATTTACAGCCGCCGATTGCGTTACTTGAGAAGGTGCTGATGATTCTTTTTGCTCTTTATCTTTTCTATCTTTGACAGGGACTCGACCCCAATCAAACAAGACCCAGTATAAGACAAAACAAACTACTAATGAACCAAAAACTAAACCTGATGGAACTTGGGTTTCATACTTTATCGTCCAACCAGTCCATATTATCGGTGGTGCCATCAATACTAACCACAACAGCCAAGGGGGAGTTTTTGTCACTTTCGCAACATTTCGTCTGAGGGTATAGTAAGTGAATATTCCTAAAATAATTAGAAGCCAGGATGTCATTTTATTTTCATTTACTCTTTTGGGAATGTCTTGCTGTAGTGTTAGTACTGCATGCGAATATAAAAAAACGGAATCTAAACCCGAATTTTTAGCGGAAACTGTTTTTAAGTTCTCCTCTAAATTAAATATGAAGTTACCGTACATACCATAAGCAAACAACCTTTCTCCTTAACAAATTCTTTTCCTATGCGCTCCCCATTTCAAGAGCAAAGTAATCATACACGCAAACCACCAAAGGAAATTCTGAACTCTTTAATTGCATTTCCTCCCAATCGAGATACTTTAGGAGGAACTTCTTACTTTATTTTAAGAAATGAAGGCAATATTCTCATCGACTGTCCTGCTTGGGACAAAAATACTCAGGATTTTCTAGAAAATAATGGTGGTGTACGTTGGTTGTTTATTAGTCATCGAGGTGCCATTGGTAAAAGTGAAGAAATACAGAAAAATTTTGGCTGTGAAATTTTAATTCAAGAACAAGTTGCTTATTTATTGCCTGAATCAAGGGTAACTGCTTTTACGGAAAAATTTACTATTGATTCAGTATCGCAAGTAATTTGGACACCAGGTCATTCCCCCGGTTCGTCTTGCTTGTATCACAATTCGGATGGAGGAATATTGTTTACAGGAAGACATTTATTGCCTAATCGAGAAGCAGAACCAGTACCTTTAAGAACATCTAAAACTTTTCATTGGCACCGACAAATTAAAAGTATCAAATCTTTACTAGAAAAATTCTCTCCTCAAACACTCAAATATATTTGTCCCGGTGCAAACACTGGCTTTCTCCGAGGAGAACGGTTAATAGATAATGCTTACAGTCGTTTAGCTAATCTTGATTTAGCAGAGCTACTTACAGCAAAAGCGCTTTTTTGAAGCTACGAAGTGGGGAAGAGCGGGAGACTCTTAAAGTAGCAAGTAACGGTAACGAGTAACTAGTTGGAATGGAAGGTGGAGCAACCGACAAAAAGAAGGAATTGCTAATTTACTTACTACTCGCTACTTACTACT
>CAKZYM010000962.1 GCA_937884685.1 uncultured Calothrix sp. | reverse complement strand
GTTAGGAGTTAGGAGTTAGGAGTATTGGGAGCATCTAGCTCCCTTCTCCCAATCCCCAATCCCCAATTACCAATCCAAAATCTAAAATCTAAAATCCAAAATCCTTAATCCTGGACGTACTCTTGTCCTGTTGCTAGAGCAATCTCGGCTCGGACAAATTCTCGACCTAGATAAGCAGCATGGTCAAACATAGTTATGGGACAGGGTTTAGTTTCTTCAAATATTTTGACAGATAATTCTTTTGCAGTTCTGCCAGAATATACCGTTGTATGGGTTCGCTCTAATTTCCCTTTTGCAGGAATTACCTTTCCCGTTTCCGGGTCAACAGCTAAACCTCTCTCGTCAATAACGTTGGTAAAATGTTTGGCAGAAATTAAACCTTCTTCTTTATTAATGTAAATAATAAAATATCCGGCAGGGTCTAATTCTATATATCGCTGAGAAAGTTTGTCATCTATTGCTTTTAAATTGTCGAGTAGATTCATAATGAATTAAAAACAACTAGTGTTATGACGGTTTCCACGAACTTAAATAAGTGTAATTCTTTTTCAGTTATCAGTGAACAGTTATCAGTGAACAGTTATCAGTGAACAGTATTCAATTCCTAACTCCTAACTCCTAACTCCTAACTCCTAACTCCCAATTCCCTATTCTTTATTCTTAATTGCAAAAGGAATCTCTTCATTAATTGCTTCTATTTCCTGTTGTTCGAGTTCGTTAACTTCGCTGATGTAGCGACGGAGTATTTGTCCTAAACGATTGTTGTAGAAGCGATGTAAGCTATAGTTGGGAGTGGCTGGGAAACCACGACGTTTTTTGTGTCGTCCTCCTGCACCAGGGTCAAATACTTGAAAAATATTTTTAATAGCCCATTGAATGGGTGAATAATAACAAGCGACGAAGTGAAGACAATCTCTTTCTTGGAAACTACCCCAGTAGCGTCCGTACATTTTTTCGTCTTTATATAAACAAAATGACATTCCTACAGGTCGGCTGTTATCTTGTTCGCTGTAAGCTCCGAAAAACACTACTCTATGACGATAATTTTCGTATAAAGATTCAAAAAATTGTTTTGTGAGATATTTACTACCCCACCAACCAAATTTGTCACAGGTATCAGCATAAAAATCGTACATCAGGGGAAATAATTCTCTAGGAATATCATCTCCGCTCAAAGCTTTAAATTCTAAACCTGCCTTTGCTACAGCTTTTCGTTCGCGTTTGATGTTGCGACGCTGATTTGCGTTAAATGCAGTTAAATAATCATCGAAAGTTGTGAAATCATTATTTTGCCAAACATAATTATGGTGTAACCAAGCTGTAAAACCCTGACGTTCCAATACTGGACGAAAATCGGGGTCTACATACAAAAAATTACAGCCACTAATACGCTGTTTTTTACAAAAAGAATCTATTTCACGCACTATTAGGGAAGTAATTTCATCTTCATCTTCCCCCAGTGCAATCAAAAATCGATAACCTTCAGCTGGGGTAAATGGGGACATTCCAAGCATTTTGGGGTAGTATTCAACCCCGATACGATGAGCTAAATCTGCCCACTGATGGTCAAAGACAAATTCTCCATAACTATGTCCTTTGAGATAAAGTGGTGCAGCAGCAATCAATGTTCTATCTCGCCAAATTGTCAAGTGATTCGGTAGCCAACCACTTTTAGCACTAGCGCTTTGAGAAACTTCTAGATTGTTTAACCAATCCCACTCAAAGAAAGGAGTCTGAAGAGGAACAGCCAAAGCATTCCAACTCTCTTTAGGTACTTCAGCAACTGTATTGATCCAGGCTAGAGAATAGCTTGACTTAATTTTTTCCACCATGGGTCGTTAAAAACAAAAGCGAGCGGCAAAAGCTTTATTTAGCCTAGTCTAATCTGGGAATTGTTGCAGGGAATAATGAAGAAATACTTCTTGGTCTTCGGTACGAACTTCCATAAGTTGTAACTGTGGAGCAAGTTTCGCTAAAAATCCGGAACCATCAACTGGTGTCGGAGTATCTTTACCACCAAGAATCAAGGGACAGATAGTCAGCCAAATTTCATCAATTAAGTTTAATTCTAGAAAATTAGCTACCAATTTTCCCCCACCTAAAACTCCTAAGTGTGCTATACCCAAGTTAGTCAGATTTTGTAGGGCTGCGCGAATATCAACTTTTCCGGTGGGCGTTTCAAATACTAATATACGTTTAAATTCTGGTCTTGCTTGCCAAAATTGCGCCCCTGCGGCTGTTGAAACTAACCAGCGCTCAACTGGCTGCTGAAAAAAGCGTAATTCTGGATTTAACTTACCGGAATGGGAAATAACTATATGAACCGGTTGGGGTGGTTTACCATTACATTGTCGATGCTGTAATAAATTTGGATGCGATACAGTCAAAGTTGTACCGTAAGCGCGTAAAGTTCCAGCACCGAACAAGACACCATCCTTTGTCGCAATTTCTTTTTCAAGGTGTGCTTTATCATTAATTGAACCAAATCTAGCTGGAGAACGATTAACGTCAGCTATTTTTCCATCTGCACTCATTGCCAAAATAACTGTGGTCTGAGGACGATGTTGTTGTGTCATGAAAATTACAGGTAAAACACAATATTCATTGATATTTATGAAAGTGAATATAATAGATAAAAAACTTCTATAGCTGATATTTTTGTAGGTGTGATACTGCCTTTATTCCTACAATAAATTTTATAGCATGCAGGAAAAGGAGTATTTAAACAAAAACTAACCTATACAAATAATCTTACAGAGAGTCGTACATATTATCATATTTACTTAGTGGCTTGTCTTATGTGTGAAGGTTGCTAAACTGTAACAAAGAATCATCATTTACCATTTATAGAAGTATCAATATTTTGATGTTCCAGCATAGCAGGAAGCCATTTTACTCTGCTTGCTTTAGTTAACAACAATTTAATAACTTGACTCCACTGGAATAATCAACTTAATAATAGAAGTATATTAACTTGTTCGTTCACATTTATTTTAACGTTTGAAAAGTAAATGCTTATCAGAGAATGCCAATGGTGAATTTCCGTCAATCATCATTTCGTCGAATTATAATATCGAAGATATTATTGCTATCAGTACCAGTCTTATTGATAGGTGAGTTTGTTGGCTATCAAAAAGCACGTTCTAGCTTAATAGAAATCGCCCGTCTGAATTTAACAAAAAGTGCGATTATCAAAGGAGAAAATATTGATGCACTCAAAAGTCATTTGTTCGTTGCGTCTCAAAGTACGGTTCTTCAAGCCGGTAATCCTCAGTTCGTAGAACAATTTGTTACTGAGTTAGCCAAGAAATTGCCCAGACAAATAAAATGCATTCAATTGACAAATCCGAACAACAACAATGTTATTGTCGGCAATTGCGGTAAACAATTAACTAATTTGAATAATTTTTCGTTTTCTCCAGCTAAAGTTCAAACTGAACCTATCTTATCTCCAAAAGTTAAAAGAAATAGCTTGGAAAATCAATCCTCAAAGTTAGCGCTCAACTTATCTTCTCCCATCTACGATACTCAGGGTGAATCGCGTTATACCTTGAGCATGAAGTCGCAACTAATGCACGAAAAAATTAAAAATAATCCACAATTTTTAACAAGTTCTACGGTAGTAATTGCACAAAATGGCACAATTTTAGCACACCCTATTTTTCAAAGAGTAGGTACCAATATTGCCGAGCATGCAGATGGAAAGAAATTACAAAAAATTGTCAAAGATGCTGTATCTGGAAATAAAGAATCTTCAGATTTATTTTTTGAAAAAGAAGGCGAACAGCTACTTGCTGGATATACAGCTATTAACAGCCCAGTTGATGATGATAACCAAAAATGGGTAATATTAGCCGTTACGAACTTAGATACTGCTTTAGTCGGTTTAACAGAAATTAAGTTAATTTTATTCGCTTTAACCGTCGTTTTGATTAGTGCGACTTTATTAGCATCGCTGTATGTAGCTAATTATTTAGCGCGTCCTGTTGAAAAACTGCGGGATTACGCTTTGCATATTCATTCCAAAGAAACTTCTTCTCCAGTTCCCCATAATTTCAACATTCGGGAATTCAATCAATTAGCACAAGCACTCGACCAAATGGTGGAAAGGCTCAAAGCATGGGCTGAAGAGTTAGAAATTGCTTGGAAAGATGCCAAAACTGCTAATCAAAGTAAGAGTCATTTTTTGGCTACAACTTCTCATGAATTAAGGAATCCATTAAACGTCATCATAAATTCTATCCGTCTGGTTCGGGATGACCTGTGTGACGATAGAGAAGAAGAAAAAGAGTTTCTCAAACGCGCGGACGAAACTGCTATCCATTTATTAAGTATTATTAACGATTTACTCGATATTTCTAGAATAGAAGCGGGTAAGCTATCAGTCACAATCGAACCTATTGACTTACGTCAAGTAGTTAACGAAGTAATTAACTTACAATCGCTGAATATTCGACAAAAAGGTTTGCAACTAAATGCTCCCGACTTACAAGAACAAATTCAAGTTAATGCGGATACAGATAAGCTCAAGCAAGTTTTAATCAACGTTATCGGTAATGCGACTAAGTTCACCGAACAAGGAAGTATTAGCATAACCACAGAGATTAAAGACATTAACAGCAAATCTTGGGTAAATCTTGCTGTTAAAGATACAGGTATAGGAATCGATATCGAGCAACAGCAGAAGCTATTTCGTCCTTTTGTGATGGTAGATGGTGCCACTACGCGCAAATATAACGGTACCGGATTAGGACTAGCAATTTCACGTAACTTAATCGAATTGATGGGAGGTACCATAACCCTTGAGAGTCCCGGAATCAATCAAGGTACTACTGTAAAAATCAATTTACCTTTGATAGATAGCGACAGCAAAACTACTGTTTCCAATAAAATTGATTCTGGAAACGGGAATAGTAAAGTACCATCTGCTACTATTCAAGGAAAACTAAAAGTAAAAAAATAGATTTTTATTTTTTCGATATTTTTAGTCTTCAATGAGAAAGAGTTATTACCAAAATTATGTACAAATATAAAAAGTACATCCTTCTATTCCAATTAGAAATAATCCAAATTAAACAAAATATAATTACACAATAATTAATAATTCACAAAATCTCAGTTATAAATAGTCCGACTGCTTTTTTTAAGACGTTGTTAGTTTAGCTTTGTCTTGCAACTGAAATAGTTTTACCATCTGATTCTAAAGATTGAGTAAGAGCGGTAAGAATTTCTACTAACTCTGCACCTACACGACCATTAGATATTGATGACGGAGTATTTTGCGCGATGCATTCAATAAAACCGTCACAAACCTTTTTTAGTGGTTCCCCTTTTTCGATTTCAATTACTTTTCGCTGTTGATTTACAGGAATAAAACGATTTTCCTGACGTTCAAATTCACCTTCCATTAATGTTAAAGGTGAGTCAGATAACATTTCATCAAAAATTAAAGTACCACGATTACCTACAACAGCTAACCGTCTTTGTTTGTCTGGATTTAGCCAGCATAAATGAATGAATGCTTGGAAACCTGAAGGGTATGTTAAGTTTACCTGGACTAAATCGGATAAGGGGTTAGAAGATGCTGTTTGTAACCAAACTTTTCCCGTTGCTTGAGCAAGAATAGGTAGTTCACCCAGCCAATTATTAAAAATAGCTATGTCGTGAATGGCTAAATCCCATAAAGCATCAACATCTTGACGTACCGGGCCTAAATGAGTCCGTGTAGCATAACCATAGCGCAAATCTCCTACAGCACCTGATTGTAGTAACACTTGTCCTTTTTCTACTACTGGATGGAATAAGTAGGTATGGTCTACCATCAAAATCCGCTGCTGTTTTTCAGCTAATTTACATAACTCATAGCATTCTGAGGGATTGAGAGTTAGAGGTTTTTCTGATAAAACATGACATCCCCAATTCAAAGCATCGACAATTAAAGAATAATGAGTAACAGCAGGAGTAGCAATTACAACTGCATTTAAATTGGGTAGCTGTTGAAGTTTTTGCCATTCGGTAGTTAATAAAACATTCTGAGTATTTTGAGCCAAGTTATATTGCCGTTCTACCTTCGCCAAACATTCAGGATTTGGGTCAACAACAGCAACAACCTCGACCTGTGGATGTGCTAAAAAGTTTCGCAACAAATGGACTCCCCAACGTCCAACCCCAATCACAGCAACTTTTATTGAATTAGTCATATTTAGTTATTAGTTATTAGTTGTTAATAATTTGCTCTGGTTCCCAGGTTGAACCTGGGAACTAATGTTTAGAGGCTCTGCCTCCGGTCATTGCAAATAGTACAACCACCCAAAATCTATCAAATGAACCAATAGAAGATTCTTGGGAGTTGATTCACAATTTTTGTTACAAACTACAGTTTAAATACACAACAACTTTATAATCAATAGCTTATTAAATACTTTTCTGAATACAGTATTATTACTGAGGTTGAATTGCCATAAAAGCCATTTTGGCAGCAGCTTGCTCGGCAGCTTTAATAGAGCGTCCTTTACCTTCACCTAATTTTTTATCGTGCAGCCAAACCTCAGCAATGAAGCGTTCTTGATTATGTTGAGGAGAAGCAAGTTGAGTAACGCGATATTCAGGTAAGGTTTTATATTCTCCTTGAGTCCATTCTTGTAAAGCAGCTTTATAATTTTGTCTCGCTGGGTCGGAATTAATTTCTGTAGCGAGTTGTTTAAAATGAGGGTCTAACCAAGAGCGAATTAACTCCAAATTATTAGTACTCAGATAAAGCGCACCCAAAACTGCTTCAAAAGCATCCGCTAATCTAGATTCTTTTCCAGCTTTATCACCAGAAGCACTACCAGCAACCAATAAATGCAGTTCTAAGCCATAAGAACTAGCTAATTTTGCAAGCATACGGTCGCTTACTAATACAGAACGAATTGCCGCAAAATCTCCTACCCGAGCATCATGAAAATCTTCCCATAGAACCAGAGCAGCTACCAAACGTACCACCGCATCTCCGACAAACTCAAGTTGTTCGTAATTAGCCGACTCAGAAATAGAAGGATGAGTCAGCGCTAAGTCCAGTAATTCCCAATTAATGGGAGACTTTACCGGTAAACCCAGCTTCTTAACCAAACTCTCAAGTTGTCGCTGACGACGTGGATAAATAACAGACATTATTCAATTGGTAATTGGTAATTGGTAATTGGTAATTGGTAATTGGTAATTGGGGATGAGAGATTGGGGATTGATAATTTAGTTAAATATTTATAATTTTTAATTACTAACTTTTCAATCCAAAATCCAAAATTGGGAAGAGAGTCGGACATAAGCCGGGTTCTGTTCTAGAAATACGGAAATTTCTCTCCAAATTCCAAGGACGGTTATCTATCTGGGACATTTGTTACCAAACACCTCAAGCGGCTCTCATAAAGCGGAACTGGTAAAAGACCAACCATAGTTCCTCTCACCTTGCTTCCAACCGGGGTTTACCGAGCCAGCACCTCTCGATGCTGCTGGTGAGCTCTTACCTCACCTTTGCACCCTTACCCTTTACAGTGAACAGTGAACAGTGAACAGTTATCAGTGAATACTTGATAACTGATAACTGAATAACTGATAACTGTAAAAGGCGGTATTTTTCTGTGGCACTATCCTCACGCTCGCACGCACTGGGAGTTACCCAGCAAGTTTGGTCTTTCGGAAGCCCGGACTTTCCTCAAATTAATTTTTGCAAATCAATCTGCAACCGCCTCGCCTACTCTCTCCTAACATTCTAGTTGAAGCTTGGAACGCTGATTATTTTTTTCTCTTTTTATTCCAAGGAAGAGCGTAAGTCCAAGGAAGTTTTCTAATTATAAAAGGACAATTAATAATGGACATAGGAGGAATGTTTTGACCGGGAACTAAACCCACACGTACTTCTGAAAATCGCAAAACTAATTGAAGAGAACATTCTAATTGTTCTCTCCTGCTGATAAATTTCTTATATAACTTTCTTTGCGCTCTCAAGGGACTACCTTTGAGTCCAAGTATGTCTACTAATGGCTTTTTGGCTTGATATACTCCGGTTTCTTTGTCTCGGGAAAATACGTCTTCTGTAGTTATTCCCGCGATGATTTTTTGGGAGGGGGCTACTAAGCTGGGACTCTGTGGTACGGCTAAATCGCGGGTCAAGTCTGGTGATTTGCGAATTACTCGACGCGATACGTTTTTATGTTTAACCACAAAAGAACTGTTGTCCCAGTCAATATATACAGCTATATTCTCTGATTGATTGGTAAGAATAAGTATTAGTTCGTTTAAACCATCAATAGCGAAGGAAGGTTTAAGTTTAAAAGCGATAGAAATCTTATCATCGAGTTCTTGTTCTTCTAACTGTTGCTTAACAGTTTTCTCTGGATCAAAAATAAACTTAATTTGTTCGTCGATTGATTCGACCATTAAGTTGAAAACATAACTGACACCGATGATGTAAAGCGTCAGCACAAGTAAACTAGGACTCGTTTCTTGTTGCATAAGCGTTTAATGTAATCCCCCTATAATTTTCGCTCACCTCGAACATCTTTAAGAGTTGGAGTGCTTTCAAGCCAGCCACTCCGTCGGAAAAACACTAATAAACCAACTGCTATTGTTACCATCGCGGCTACACATAACCAGAAGCCCCAAGGTGTTTTTAAACCGGGCATATACTCGAAATTCATTCCGTATAAGCCAGCAATAAAGGTTAAAGGTAGGAAAATCCACGAAAATACCGTGAGCAACTTCATGATTTCATTCATCCTGTTGCTTACCGCAGAAAGATATACGTCCATCAGCCCCGATGCAAGTTCTCGATAAGTTTCTACCATATCCATCACCTGCACCGCATGGTCGTAACAATCTCTTAGGTAAATTCTCACTTCTTCACCAATCAGTTCGTTACTATCTCTAATTAAAGCGTTGATAGCACTACGCTGCGGCCAGATAGCGCGTCGTAATTGTAACAGTTCTCGTCTAATTCTATAAATTTTTCGTAATGTTTTTCGAGTTGGATTTACTATTACCTCCTCTTCTAAATCTTCAATGCGTTCGCCATAGTCTTCAAGTACGGGAAAAAATCCATCAATGATTGCATCTAAAAGAGCATAAGCTAAATAGTCAGCCCCTTGTTTGCGGATGATACCTTTATTGTTGCGAATTCTCAAGCGTACTGGGTCAAAGCAATCAAGAGTCGGCTCTTCTTGTACGGTAAGCAGATAGTTTTTTCCCAAAACAAAACTTACCTGCTCGCTGTGAAAACCGTCTGCTGCTTCGGTTGGCATCACCATGCGAGAAATTATGACCAATTGGTCTTCATAATCCTCTATTTTCGGACGTTCTGGAACGTTTACTACGTCTTCAAGAACCAGAGGATGTAGTTCAAAAACCTTACCAATCCGCTGCAAAATATTTGTATTACGTAAACCTTGTACGTCTACCCAAGATACTGATTCAGTATCCAGATAAATCGCACAATCTTCTGGTATATGAAGCCTTCTGGGAATAACTTTGTTTTGGTTATAGTCAATTAGAGAAACTCTAGTATCCGGTGCGTCTCTATCTTCATTGAGAGTCCCTGGTATCGTTCCTGGTTCGTGATAAAAATCTTCTTCGTAAGATTCAATTAATTTAGGGTTTGGACGAAATAATTTTTCTAACATATGCTTTAATCCGATAAAAAAAAGGTAAATAATAATAATTTCTTACATTTAGTTTGTTTTCAAAATATACATAAATAGTTAAAAAATAGCCTTAAAGCCTATCTGATAAAAAATTGGCTATTTTTTTACGAAGATATCTCACCGACCAATCTTAACTCATAATGCTCGCTTAATAATCAAAAAGCAGTTTGTCTATGAAAAACAAACCGCTCTTGTAATTTTAGATTTTAGATTTTGGATTTTGGATTTTAGATTTTGGATTAAGGGTTAGAAGTTAGGAGTTAGGAGTTAGGAGTTAGGAGTTAGGAGTGAGGAGTGAGGAGTTAGGAGTTAGGAGTTAGGAGTTAGGAGTTAGGAGTGA
>CAKZYM010000961.1 GCA_937884685.1 uncultured Calothrix sp. | reverse complement strand
CTTGTGTGTAAACCTTAGCCTCCCTACTTTATACCCACTTGTGTGTACACCGTAGTTGATAAGGAGAGGGGAAGGGGGTGAGGTAAATCAGCGATGTATTGCACTCAAATGAAAAGCGCTATATTTCAAAATACCGATAATAAAAGATGTTGGGTTACGTCGCTTTGAATAATTTCAGTTGAAAACCATTCTTTTTCGTGCGACTAACCCAACCTACTAACAACTAACCACTAACTAACGATAATTCGTAAACTGCAAAGCACAAGGTAAATCTTCTTCTTTTAACCGCTGCATTACGGTTTGCAAATCATCTTTATTTTTGCTAGTAACTCTTACTGCATCTCCCTGAATAGAAGCCTGTATTTTTTTGAATTCATCGCGAATCATCTTAGAAATCTTCTTGGCAATTTCTTGACTAATCCCTTTTTTCAACTTGATTTCTTGATTGATTCGATTACCACCAGCGGATTCGGGTTCGCCAAATTCAAAGATTTTCTGAGAAAGTTTACGTTTCGCTGCTTTTTCTCGCAATATTCCGTCTACAGTGTCTAAAGTAAATTCGCTATCTGTATTTACTTTAATATTATCTTCTCCCAATTCCACTGTAGTTTTAGTATCTTTTAAATCGTAGCGACCCTTAATCTCTCGGGTAACTTGGTCAACAGCGTTAACTAGTTCTTGCCTATCAAAATCGCTAACAACATCAAAAGAATAAGTAGAAGCCATAAAACAAATATCAGTTCTCTTTATTAGTAATTTTACATTTTAATAGTTTTTAGTTGTTAGTGGATAGTTGTTAGTTTCTATTTATTTTCAACTATCTACTACCCTAACTCAACTTGCTTGGATTATACTCAACACGAATAAAGTACAAGAACTAGCTAAACCAATAGCATACATAAGCGAACGCAAAATAGGTATATTAAAAATATAAAACACTGAATAAAACAAACGGGCTGTAATAAAACTTAATGCCGCCCATGCTGCTAATTCAGAAGTCACCCCAGTTGTATAAGCCATTAAAGCCGCAACAGCAAAAATCATAAAGGTTTCAAATGAGTTTTGATGCGCCCAAGTAGCACGCTGTGCGTAAGATGGAAGCTTATCAAACATCGCACGTGGTGCAAAATAATCGTAACCAAGACTTAAACGAGCATAAGCTACTGCTAGAAATGGTAAATAAATCAGCAGGAAAGCTACAACAATACAGTATAAAAATAAAACTGGTACTGGTAATTGTGAAACAGAAATCAACATAAACAAACAAATAGATAGGTAGGTATTGGATACAGATATAGAAGATAAATACTGGAACAAATAGCTTTTATAAAACGCTTTTATAAAACTAAATGGTTGAGGAAGCGAACCATTTTTCTGCGGTTTATTCTTACACTTTATACCGTAATTTACTTCAAAATAAACCTTAGAACATCAAAACACATGCAGCAATTGCAAGCTTTATAAATTCATTAGTACAGTAGGCTGGAAATTGGCAACTATTGCCAACGTTTGAAATCCTATAATACTTCTTACTTCTTACTTACTACTTCTTGCTTAAGCGCAGCGGTACTAGTCATTAGTCTAAGCGTTAATTAAAATCCATACACCATTCAAATATATTGAAGGATTGTATCTCCAAAGAAGTGACTAATGACTAATAAGAAAGCGACTGGAATAACTTGCCAATTAATCAAAATAGAACAAAGTTACCACTTTTCTCTGCTCTTCTGCATCCTTACAGGTTTGTAGCAAAGTGCGACTATCGTGGAATGCAAAACACACAAGTTGCTGACAGCGCGAGATAATCTCTTTGTTACATGAGTAACTAGCTTCAGCGAGGGATAAATGGTCATTACTGGAATTTTCTACCAGATGCATCACTTGTTCTAATTGCTGACGCGATTCTACAGGCTGACGGTCTAAACTTTGGGGCAGAATTACCGTCAGAAAGTTAGGGTCGGCTCGCATCGCGCCTTTTATCGCGGCTGAATTTGTACCAGTAGCACCAGAGGTAATGACTCTATTTCCCGATAAAACCAGGGCATAAGTCATCATTTCAATGAGATTCTGATGGGTGATAGGCACATGACGAGAACCCAGCACGGCGATTCGCTTGGAACCCATTTGCTGGATAGTCGCTAATTCTTGCGCTAACGTATCAATGTTATTTACTAGGTCTGTTGACTGGCTCAAAGACGATTTTAACTGCTATTAAACGACCAAGATATTTTAGCAGGTGAAAGAGTTGTCGGGAACCTACTTATGGTTAGAGCGTGTTTTTTTAGTTTACTTTTATCTTACTTTTTGTTTAGTAGTTTAATTGCTTCGTTACACCACTCAACCCAGTCTGCTTCATAGCGAATTCCTTTACGAAGAGTTAGATACTGAAACTTTGCAGCTTGAGTAAGTTGTTGCAGATTTTGAAAATACTTCTGTTCTAAATCTCTATATGTAGATAATTTCTCAATATGAGCTTGGCGATGATGTTCTAATTCTTGCAAAATTATCTGCTCTGATACGATATATCCGCTGAATATTTTAACTAGCAAATCATCTTTAATTGCTGCTGGCTCAGAAGTTTGGGCAATCCATTGCTTTAATTGAACTGTCCCTTCTTTTGTAACACTATAAATCTTTTTATCCGGTCGCCCTTCTTGAATAATCATCTCAGAAGTTATCCAGCCTAGTTTATTTAATTTGGATAGTTCGCGGTAAATCTGCTGGTGAGATGCTTGCCAGAAAAAACCTACCGAACCATCAAATTGCTTGGCTAAATCATACCCGCTACAAGATTTATCAATCAAAGATGCCAATATCGCGTGTGCTAACGACATAATTCTTAACCTTTTTTTATATGCAATTTAGTGCATATTCGTTATTATGCAATTAGTTGCATAATAGCTTAAAGCTTCAAGGAGTTTCAATTGATGTCTAAAGTAATGCCAGGAAGATACACCGCTGAAACTAGCGAACCGTTTGTAGTGTTTTTGATTGGAATGCGAATAAATAAAATCTTTGCTTTGAATAAATGGCTGCCGACTGCAATGGCTATGAAACCGATGTTAGAGACCTTGTATAAGCATCCTGAAAAAGGTTTTTTGGGTGGAGAGACTTTTCTTTATTCGCGAGGAGTGGGATTGATTCAGTATTGGCGCTCCTTTGAGGATTTAGAGCGTTTTGCTCGCAGTCCAGAAGAACCTCATCTTTCAGCTTGGCAGCGGTTTAATCGAGTTGTGGGTGCTGATGGTAGCGTTGGGATTTGGCACGAAAGCTACTTAGTTAATCCTGGAAATTATGAAGCAATTTATGGAAATATGCCGATTTTCGGGTTAGCTGCTGCAACTAAACATGTATCTATAAATGAGATGAGGGAAACAGCACGTCAGCGTGTGGCTAATCCGACATAGATTAGATATTTAAAATTCATTTAATTCGTTCGCTGCTTACGGCTTTTTCAAGCATTTCAAGTCAGCATTAAGCATCAAGTTTGAACCTGATAAAAATTAGTGAATCATTTTAGGAGGATTTAAGATGACTTATAATTCCGATGACGTGCAAAAAATTCTTCAGCTAGCAATGACTCGCAAGCAGGAGGAATCCTTTTCACAAAAGCAGCTTTCAGAAATGGCAGCAGAGTTAGGAATTTCCTCTGAATTAGTGAAGACAGCAGAGCAAGAATGGTTGACTCAAAGCAAAGCGAGCAAAGAAAAACAAGCCCGTCGTGAAATTGCGCGTAAAGGATTCAAAGCACATTTAACTTCATTTGTAGCGGTAAATGTATTTTTAGTAATACTGAATTTAAGCACAACTCCTGGTGATTTTTGGGCAATTTACCCGCTTTCTGGTTGGGGATTCGGGCTGTTTATGCATCATGTGAAAATTTCTCGTCTGCAAGAAAATCCTCAAGATATAGTGCTGCGTGAAGGTCAAAGGTAAAAAATTGAAAAGCCCGATTTTGTAAAAAACCGGGCTTCTTGATTCTTGAGATTAGCAATAAATTATTTACGGTTAAGATAACGTAGATACCGGACTCAAACCCATTAAAGATAGTAAGCGGTTGATGTCAAAATGTTCTGTCATCAAATGACGAACGCATTCGACCTTGATAGGTTCGTGGACGCGAACCTGACCGAAAGCACGCTCAATGATTTCTACGGTGCTAAGAGTATCTAAATCTACAGATAGAATCGGAATTTCCAATTCTTCAGCGCGACTGAGAATAAAAGATGGAGGTGGTAACTGTCCTGTAAGAATCAGACATTGAGTGGAAGTTTCCAACGCGGCCTGCTGAATTTCGACTCTATCCCCACCCGTAACTACTGCCATATTCTGACGTTTACGAAAATACTTGACCGCAGCATTTACATTCATCGCACCAATTGCCAAACTTTCAACTAGTAAATTCAGCCGGTCTTTGCGACATAAAACTTCTGCATTTAGCTGCTGAAATAATTCCCGCACGGTCACGCTACGGAGCAATTTGCTGTTAGGTAATACTCCTAATACGGGGATATCTTGCTGTTCTAGAAAGGGAGACATTGTGTTAGTAACGGCTTGCAGATGTTCTGGAGGTACATCATTAATGACCAAACCAATCAAACGTTCCCCAACCAACTGTTTTGCAGCTAATAAGGCTTCAATAGCAAGCAAAGATTTGTAGCGACAAACTAGAATAATCCCAGCATCTAAAGTCTCAGCGACTTGCATCAAAGACAAATCGAACAAATTTCCTTCAGATAAATTTCCTGGACCTTCCAGCACAACTAAATCACCCAAACCATCCTGCAAATATTCACTTTTTAGGGATTTTTGATAATCTGTTGTGTCTTTACCAGAAAGACGTTGTTGTAGTGTAGTTTCGTTTAAACCAAGTAATGTGGGCACTATTTGGTTAGGAGATAAATTGAGGCTTTGAGTAATAAACTCAACATCTTCCTCAATCAAGCTTCCTTCAGATTCTCTCAAGGACTTACCAAGAGGTTTACCATAAGCAACATTAAGTCCAGTTTGATGCAGCTGATTAGACAAGCCTAAAATAATTGCGGATTTACCGCTGGAAGCCTCGATTGACCCAATCAGTAAATACTTAGGTGATTTTGGCACGCACGCACTCCTAATTCAAACGGTATCGAAATTCTTGCTCACTAAGTGCTTGGTATCTCAACCATCAGCCAGTTAACTGACTCGTGACACTTTTTGAACAATTGATTACTAAATAGCCTAAAAAAACTGTTTGGGCGTTTCCTAATTTTAGGTCGAACCTTCTTCATTAGAGTTATTTATCTATAATTAGTTAATAGTTAGAGTCCGTAATATCATTAATCAAATAAATTTATTGACTCAAAGCAGTATTAAACAGGCATACATAAATACAAACAAGCCAGGGGTCTCATAAAAAATGGGGAAAAGAATTGAAAAATCTTGTCCCCACAATAGTTGTTTTTTATACTATTTTACGATTTATAGATAGCTAATCTAATACAAACAAAATTTACTCTTCCAGACGCAGTAGCTTACGGTAGAAAGATTGGGAGAAATCAGTCAAACGTTGACGCTTGTAGTTTTCCAGTATTTCTATTAAAAAATTTATAAACTCAAAACTTGCCAACATTACTTCATAACTCAGTTCGGCATTTCCATCGAACTGCATTCGACAACGAGTTAAGTCTGAAGGCAAGGTCGTAATATTCCAAGTAGCTATAAAAGGAATATTTTCACTGCTTTCTATTTTTCGATTTCCTTCTAGAACCCCTTTCTGATATAGACCTATAGCATAAGGTAGAAAATTCCGCTTACCACTTTGAATGTAAGGCAAGTACACGCTCGCTTGTTGAGGAGTAGCAGGCTGAAGTTGCTCAAATGCTGACATACAATATATTCCTTCTTTTTACTTGAGATGTTTAAATCTTGGTAGATATACATAGTGTTCCCAAGTTGTATGTCAAAATTACACTTGCTTTTTATGAAAATAGGGAGAGAGGTTAGAGGGGTAAATGGGGCACAAATCGTTTCTCACCGAGAAAACATTAATGGTTTGTTAGCGAAGCGTGTCCGGTAGGACATAGCCACCGGATTTATCCGTGGATGTCATTTTAGGGTTTGTCGAAGCTCCTAAATTTATTTATGGGGCATTAATTACGTAGCTTGCGTGGCGCGAATGCGCCATATTACGAATTACGAATTACGAATTATGTTCACTCCTAACCCATAATTGGTAACTGATTGCTGGTCGCTGTAAAGGCTTATGCTAAGAAATGTGAAAATCTCGGTTACAATAAGGCTGCACAGATTTTATGAAGCTGGGGTAAAATAGCGGACTATTTTCCTTAAATAAGGTAAATCCAGTCACGATTATTTTTTTAGCGATAACTACTGTAAAACAAGATTATCTTGACATCTAGAAGCTTGGATTGCGATATTACTGGAAAAATTCATCAGTTTTATTGCAAGATATTGTTCGGTGGAAAATACCTTCAATATCCAATGCCAGCGACTGGATTGAAGATGATGGAGGTGAAGTGTTATCTAAAGCTAGCTTCACAGCATTTTTGTATAAAAATATTTGCATTCAAATTAAGTAAACTATGCCAGCGAATTCCTGGCCCGACGAAGATTACAACGAACTTGATTCCCTCAACTCTATACTTGCCGATATGTCAGCAAATGTAGAGTTAGAAGAACAAAAATCGCAAGAATTGTGTGTTCCTTCCCGGTTTCAAGGTCGTAGGCGCAAAGCCGCTCTATTTTTGACAATGATCTGGAGCGGTACAATTGCTTTGCACCTAATTTCTTGGGGGTCTTTTATTGTATTAGGGTTAGCTACTGTTGTTGGTCTTCACTCTATGGTGGTTGTGTTTGCCAAGCCTCGCTGTATAGATGAAGATAATGTTGGGGATTTACCTTTTGTATCCTTAATAGTTGCAGCAAAAAACGAAGAGTTAGTAATTAGCAATTTAGTAAATAATCTTTGTAATCTGGAATATCCTTACGGGTATGAAGTTTGGATAGTTGACGATAATAGCAGCGACAGAACACCAATATTACTCAGCGAACTCAAAGAAAAATACGACAATTTAAAAGTATTCCGGCGAAAAGCTGGTGCTAGCGGTGGTAAATCGGGAGCATTGAACCAAGTTTTACCGCTGACAAAAGGTGAAGTCATTGCCGTATTCGATGCTGATGCTCAAGTTTCGTCAGATGTCTTGCTGCAAACTATACCTTTATTTCAGCGAGATAAAGTTGGAGCAGTGCAGTTAAGAAAAGAAGTTGCCAATGCTTCAACTAATTTTTGGACGAAAGGTCAAATGGCAGAAATGGGTGTTGATACCTTTTTCCAGCAAGGACGAAGTTTGAGAGGTGGTATTGGCGAATTGCGTGGTAACGGTCAATTTGTAAGGCGTAAAGCTTTATATAGTTGTGGTGGATGGAATGAAGAAACTATCACCGATGATTTAGATTTAACCCTGCGTCTTCATCTTGATAAATGGGATATTGAGTGCGGATTTTATCCAGTAGTTAAAGAAGAAGGAGTTACCAGTGGGATAGCACTTTGGCATCAGCGTAACCGTTGGGCTGAGGGTGGCTATCAGCGTTATCTCGACTACTGGGACTTAATTCTTCGTAACCGCATGGGTACCTGGAAAACCTTTGAACTGTTTGTTAACTTTGTCCTGGTTCAGTACATTATTCCAACCGCAGCAATACCCGATTTATTAATGGCGATCGCACGTCATCGTCTCCCCATTTTGAGTCCATTAACCGGAATAACGGTAACAATATCATTTTTAGGAATGTTTGCTGGACTCAAGCGGATACACAAAAATAAAACAATTAGAACCTATACCTACTTAATGTTGCTATTTCAAAGCCTCCGGGGCATTTTATACATGTTCCATTGGATAGTAGTCATAAGCAGCACTACCGCTCGAATGTCAGTACTTCCCAAGCGGTTGAAGTGGGTGAAAACCTTACGTCAAGGTCAGTAATGGGTAATGGGTAATGGGTAATGGGTAATAAGTAACAAGTAATAAGTAATGAGCATTCAACAGCAGCAATCCTCTAAAGGAACAGGATTGTAGAATCCGAAATCGAAAACACCTTCTTAACTTACTCCTTACTACTTACTACTTACTCCTCCTAACT
>CAKZYM010000960.1 GCA_937884685.1 uncultured Calothrix sp. | reverse complement strand
GTACATGTTTGGATTTTAGTACCTTCGGGTAATGGTTACTTTCTTCTGAAGACATACTTTTTAGAAAATGAAAATAAGTGCCTCGAAGGTAACAGTGTTGCTCCTACTTCCACTCTCAAGGGAGCAGCATTCATGGATAACTGTCAGAACGTTTCCGGACAGCTTTGGAAGTTTAAGCCCATCAGAAGAAGAAGATAGTAAGAGTTAAACAATAAAGGGGGAAATCCGAAATCTACAGCTGAAATTTATCTTACTTTTTTATTGTTCTGAGCCACATTGTAATTGATAAATACCCTAAATATTAGCAGCATCTTTTTCTGGGTGTAGTTCGTGAAATACAGCTTTAACATCGTTTTCTTCTGAATTAAACATCAGTACAAGGAAAATATGTAGCATTTTATAGCTATTAATTACTATAACGGTAAAATTTTTCAACAAAAATATTAGTAATAATTTTTACTATATATATTTGTGATAAATGTGTTGTATAAATGAAAGGTAATTATAATACAAGCTCCTAGCATCATTGTAAACACATCATGATAAAAGATTTGCACTTTCATGCATAGGCTCAGTACTAATCTGCAATTAAAATCAAAACAGTAAATAAATTAATGTAATATTTATAACTTAGAGGTAAGCAAGAAGTTGTATTTACTATTGTATGCCTGGTTACAAAAAAGAATAATTTAAATGAATGTAAGTAGAAAAATGGTGATTAATAATTTTCAGAAACCACAACCCACTCAGAATTTTTCGATAGAAAGCAAACCGAGCATTCTTGTTGTAGATGACCATCCAACAATTTTGACTGGTACTATAAATGTAATATATAGCGAGTTCAGTAAAGCTGATATTTTCAAGGCTCAAACAGCGCAAGAGACGCTTTCAAAGATTCAATCTCGTCAGTTCGATTTGGTTGTGATGGATTTATCAATTCCAGATTGCACTGGGGAGAGCGCGAAAATTGAATTGGGAATTCAACTTTTACAAAATTTACTTAAAGAGTATACCCATCAAAATTTTCTTGTCCAAACCAGCTATGTGAAAGCTCTAATCCGCATTAAACATGAAATCGATAATCATCAAGGTGGGTTTGCGATTGCTGATAAAGCTCTACCCGAGAATGAAATGTTAATGCGATTTAATTTAGCTCTTATTGGTGCTACCCATACAAAAGATATTAAAACCGGAATTGAACTCAAATCAGAATGGCTGGATGTTTTGCGATTAGCTTTTGAAGAAAGTTTAACAGATAAAGCCATTGCTCAACGAATGTATAAATCGGAGCGCTCCGTGCGGATTTATTGGACGAAGATTCAAGATGTTTTGGGAATATATCCTGAAGATTGTAAGGGAAGTGGTAAAAATATGCGAATCCACACCGAAGTTCGTGCTAGAGAAGAAGGTTTAATTGATTGAATAAGTAATACCATTTCTTTATAAAGATGCGCCAAATCTAGCCCACGCAGGTGGGCTTTGTTTGGGTAGCCCCACTCTTCCAGAGTGAGGGCGATTAGCGCAGCCTCATACAGAATTGGTATAACGAGTAATGAGTAACGAGTAATGAGTAGTGAGTAGCGAGTAATGGGTAATGAGTAGTGAGTAATCAGTAATGAGTAATTAGCCGGATTTTATATGAGAAGGAGAATTTGGAATCGCATTGATAAAGAATTTAAATTGTGGTTTCGTGCTGCACCTCCAGGAATGTTTGTGTTGGTTGTGGTGATTTTAATGCGTATGGCAGGGGGGATGCAATCTCTGGAATTTATGTTCTTCGATGCGATGTTATATTTGCGTCCACCAGAACAAGTTGATGAGCGTGTAGTAATTGTGGGGATTGATGCGAAAGATATCGAATCGGTAAACCAGTACCCAATCCCTGATGGAAATATTGCAGAATTGCTTAAAAAGTTGAAAAGTTATCAACCGCGAGCGATTGGATTAGACCTTTTTAAAAATGTTCCTGTTGAACCCGGTGGGGAAGAACTTGCACGGGTATTGCGGGAAAATACTAATATCATCGGTATAGAGAAAATTTTACCACCTGGAGAAGTTGCCGCCCATAGGAGTTTATCGTCAGAACAAGTTGGATTTGCAGATTTACTTAATGACGAGGATAGTAAGTTTCGCCGTTATTTGTTGTATACACCAGACCCTAAAAATCCTCAAAACCCCGAAAAAGATAAATATTCTCTAGCATTACGTTTAGTAACTCGGTATTTGAGAGCGGAAGGAATTAGATTAGAAACTGGGATAAATGACCCCGATACGATTATGATTCGCGGTAAAGAATTACCTCAAATCAGCAGTGATTTCGGCGGATATGTTGATGTCAATGATGGGGGATTGTCAATTTTGATAAACTTCCGTAATAATCCTCAACCTTTTCGTGTCATATCACTAGGGGATGTTCTTAGCGGAAAAATTGGTGCAGAATTACTGCGCGATCGCATTGTCTAGGTTGGAAATCGTAATATGAGTGCTGGCGATATTTTTTATACTTCTGCTGTACCAACATCAAAACTCAAGGGTCAAATTTATGGTGTTGAATATCATGCTCATGCTGTCAGCGAAATCCTTAGCTATGTAACTGATAATCGTCCTATGTTGAATAGTTGGCGAGATTCAGGAGAATATATATGGATAATTTTTTGGGGTTTCATACCTATCGCTCTGGGAAGACTGACTCAATCTGTATGGAAAAATTTACTTAGTGTCTGTGTCGCAATAATTTGTTTAGTTACTGTTGGTTATGTAATGTTGTGGTTGTGGGGTATGTGGATTCCTATTGCACCGAGTTTCCTGATATTAGCTGTAAATGGCGTTGGTTTGAGTGCTTTTGCATTTTACCAACACGATAAATTTCTACAGTCGCAAATTAAGGAGCGTCAACATACAATAGAATACACTTTTGACGTAATTCACAATGGCCCATTGCAAACCCTTGCCTATGGATTAAGACATATGCATGCTAAAGATATACCCTACGAACAGCTAATTAGAGAATTTGAAAAGCTCAATCAAGAAATTCGAGAAATTAGTGAATTTCTTAAGCTTGAAGCAATAGGAGAAAAGGAAGTTTTACTTCTAGGAAGCGGGCTAATTCTAGACTTAAATCGACCGCTCCACGATTTACTATATGAAGTCTATTCAAGTACCTTAGAGCGTAAAGGTTTTGAATGTTTTGAAACTTTAAAAGTCAAAGTTCGTGACTTTGACCCAATTGATGAAAAATATTTAAATAAAAAACAAAAACGCGGTATATGTTTGTTTTTAGAAGAAGCTTTATGTAACGTTGGCAAGCACGCTCAAGGAGTAAAGCGAGTTCAAGCATTGGGTGCATATTCTGCAAATCAATATAAGTTATGGGTAAAAGATAACGGTGCTGGAATTCAATCATGTCTGGAAAATAAAGGTACAAAAAATAGTAAAGCACTTGCCAAACGATTAAAAGGAAATTTTCGCCGAGAACCACTTTCCCCTCGGGGAACAATATGCGAACTTAGTTGGACACTAAGGAAAGTAGTGAATAATGAGTAACGAGTTATGAGTAGTGAGTAACGAGTTATGAGTTATGAGTTATGAGTAACGGGTAATAAGTATTCAGGGTAGTAGATAATATAGTCATTCCAAATAAAAAACATATGATTGGTAGTGCGTTAACGCACTACGAAAATTAATTATAATCACTATAACTGCTATCTTTTCAATATCGAGCGCGGTAATTTTATCGTAATTTTTGAGGTATTAGAAGTTTATATAATTAATTAACTAATTTACATTTATATATTTTATTTAATTTGTAACAAATTCATATTTACTATTTTTTGTTGATTGATTAATATTTGATTTATTATTTTAATAGTTATTGTTTGGACGGCTATACATTTAGTACTATTAATCATGAATTATAAAAAATTTACAAGCTTAGTTCTGGGGGTGTTCTTTTTATTTACCGCATTCCCTGCTGAAGCTAAATTCCAACCACAAAAACGTAAACCTGCTAGTGGATATTCCCGTGGTGGTGGTTCTCGTGGATGTTCTAGTAAAAATATACCTTTGACTCTACTTGCTCCTCAAACTTTTATCGGTAAAACTGCTTCTAAACGTCCGATGCTTGCTTGGTATATGTCAAGTTCTCAAAGCGTGAGATTCCGACTTTTTGAGTTTGAATCAGCTACAAAAGCTAAACAAGTTGGTAAATCTAAAGAGATATCAACAACGGTAGGAATCAACAAATTCAAACTTCCCACGGAATACCCCGAACTCACGGTAGGTAAAACATATTTATGGCAAATTGCTATTGATTGCAGAAATGAAACAATGATTAAACGTGCAGAATTTACCGTTGTTAATTCTCCATTAGTTAAAAAAGAATTTACCACTATTCCGGAAAGGGTAGATTATTATGCTGGAAACGAACTTTGGTATGAAGCATTTGAAGAAGCGTTGAAAACAGTTGGGAATGGTAAATTAGGTCGAATTGGGTCAAATTTAGTGCAATATTTGGCAAAATCAGAAACACCTGTGGAAGCGGAAGAGAATATAGAAATTAATCAAAAACGAATTGAATCTCTGAAGAAAATTTCGAGTATTTCCCAAGTTCAACATCGCTTTAACCTACGCAATCTTAAGCCTAATAGTAAGAGATATGATGCTCGATAACCTACTTGGTAATATTTTCCTTAGAAATGAGAAACAAATCTATTCATTTGTTATTCATGTTTTGTTAGTTAGTTATCGTTAATGTCTTAAACTACGCTGCTCCAGTTTGAGGTAATTCTTTAATTTTATTTATGAGTAAGTCTGTAGTTAATACGATAGTTGAAAAGTATTTTTTTAGAAGGAGTTTATAGAAATGGCAATATTTTATGGTACTACAGGTGATGATAAATTAATTATTTGTTTTACGATTGCGTTGTTTTATAGCATTTACCAAGCTACTGAGTTACAGCGATAACCTCACCCCGAAAAAGCTGTGCTTTATCTCCCCTCTCCGCTAATTTGGAGAGGGGTTGGGGGTGAGGTTTTGAGATGTACTTCACCAGACTGGGAAACGCTATAGTTTGCGTTCGTAAATGAATAATGGTGAATTCTTAGTTATTACTTCTTACTCATTACTCATTACTCGTTACTCGTTACTCGTTACTCGTTACTCATTACTCGTTACTCATTACTCGTTACCCATCACCCATTACCTCTTATAAAGTCGGGTCATTTCTAACAAACGCTTACTTAATTCTGGGGTAAGCTGGTCGTTACTTTG
>CAKZYM010000959.1 GCA_937884685.1 uncultured Calothrix sp. | reverse complement strand
GTATTTTCGCAAAGTTGAATAGCTTCATCAAAATAATTATAAAGTTATCGCTCTCTATCTCTAATAATTCGTATAATTAACTATTCAAAATAAAAAAATATAACTAATATACTATTTAATTTATATTATTATTTTTCAGTATAAAAACTGCTGTAACTCTAATAATTATTACTCGATAATACTTATATAAACGATTAACCGAATCTTTAAAACAGCATTCAAGTATTTTTTGGATGAAAATACTTATCCTTTTTTGTTTAAAAAATATCTTTTTAGTACAGCATCTATCAAAACTTAAAATATATGTTTCTTACTACACTTGTAAATAATCCAGTTTTTTTCTTAAGATACATTGTAATTATTATAATTTCAATAACTTTACACGAACTTGCTCATGGTTATGCGGCTATGAGTCAAGGAGATGACACACCTAAAAGAGCAGGTCATATTACTTTAAATCCCGTAGTTCATATGGGAGTTGAATCGCTGATTTTTCTATGTATTGCTGGCATCTCTTGGGGACAAATGCCTGTAAATCCCTATAAGTTTCGTAATGGTAGAATTAGCGATATCTGGGTATCAGCAGCAGGACCTTTATCTAATTTAGCTTTAGCATTATTATCTATCCTACTACTATTAATTTTTTACGATTCAGGATTGTTAAGTAGAGATTTTATCTATCTTGCAGCAAGAGTGAATTTAACCTTATTTCTATTTAATATGTTACCTATTCCTCCACTAGATGGTTTTAGCATATTTAGTAATATTTTTCCTGAATTAAAGCAATTACAAGGTAGCCCAATAGGGACATTTGGTTTAATGATTATCTTTTTGATTCCAGGTTTTGGTGGAGGATTGATAAAAATTGCTGACTCACTAATATTAACCTGCATCAGATTTAAATTTGGATTTTGAGTTAATAAAAAGAGTGATTATAGTCTTATTAACTAAATATTGATTATCAAAGGATGTAAATTGAATATATTTGCTAGAGATTTAGTATAAATCCAAGTAATTTCAATGAAAATAAATCAAAAAATTGCAGTTGCAACAATAGTTTGTTTAACAGTAGCCATAAGTAATACTAAAGCAATATCCGCAGCCAACACAATAAATCTGGGTCAATCTACTAATATTTTAGAAAATTACAGTACGTTTATTCAATCTGAAAAACAAATATTACAAGTATCAGAATCAAATTTATTTAATTCAAAATGCAAAATCAAACAACGCTCAATATCTGAAGATTGGATTAACTTATTAGGAAAATTAATTATTCTGGGAAGCTTTAGTTCTGTTGGAGTGATGAGTAATTCAGTTGTAATCCAACGCTATATACAATTAATTTTCAAAGACATACTTCCGGTTTTCCTGATTATATTTTTGTCATTTTCATTGCTGGGTATTGCGAGTGTAATAGCTTCAACTTCTTTTTCTTCTTCTTTGAATTCTCAAAATACCTGCATCTTAAAGTAAAAGCTCAAATATGGGAGAAAATGATAATATACTCCCACTATGAATATTAATCGTCGAAAGTTTATTACAACCTTGGGTTTAGCAACCGTCTCTACCCAAATACCATCATTTGCAGTTCGAGCTACAACATCACCGAACAATATAATCAAACCACCACGTTTAAAAGTAGGGGATACAGTCGGATTAATAAGTCCTGCTGGTATTATTGATTCCGAAGACGTTCAAGAAGCACGAGAAATATTTACATCACTAGGCTTAAAAGTTAAACCAGGTAGACATATTTTAGACCGTTACGGTTACTTAGCCGGAATTGATAGAAATCGCGCTGGTGATGTTAATGCTATGTTTGCTGATAAATCTGTTAAAGCAATAATTGCAATGCGTGGTGGATGGGGTGGAAATCGGATTTTACCATTGCTAGACTATAGTTCTATCCGCGCTAATCCTAAAATTATTATGGGATACAGCGATATTACATCTTTATTATTAGCAATAACTGCTCGGAGTGGACTTGTAACTTTTCACGGTCCAGTTGCTACTTCTACTTGGAATGACTTTACTTTAAAATATGTGAAAAGTATTTTATTCGATGCTCAAGCAGTAGCTATGAATAATACTTTAGTTACTAAATTGAATCGTGAAATAATTACACGGGGTAAAGCACAAGGTAAATTTATTGGTGGTAATTTATCGGTGATAAATTCGATGTTGGGTTCATCTTATTTACCTGCATGGAAAAATAGTATTTTATTTATAGAAGATATCGGTGAAGATGTTTACCGGATAGATAGAATGTTGGTTCAATTAAAAAATGCTGGAATTTTGAATCAGCTATCAGGTTTTGTTTTCGGACAATGTACCAGATGTAGTATGGGAGACGAACCTTCATTAACTTTAATGCAGGTATTACAAGAACATATTGCTCCTTTAAATATTCCTGCTTGGTATGGTTCGATGATTGGTCATATTAGAGACAAATTTACACTTCCTATTGGTATCAATGTCGAAATTAACGCAAGTACTGGAATAATAAAAATGTTAGAAGCTGCTGTTCGTTAATTTACGCTGAATAGTTCCATGAAGTATTTTAAATATCATGCTATCGGAAATGATTATATAGTTATTAATCCAAAAGATACTTCTACGTCTCTAAGTACCGAACAAATTCAAAAAATCTGTCATCGAAATTTTGGTGTTGGCTCAGATGGAATTCTTTACGGTCCTTTTGAATCTAACAAAGGACAATTTTCACT
>CAKZYM010000958.1 GCA_937884685.1 uncultured Calothrix sp. | reverse complement strand
ATTTATTTCACAGTTAGGGTGCTAATACCAATTCTTTACCTGTGTAGTTTTTAATAAGTAAAGCATCTGTAATCGCTCTTTACTATTAGCTTCTATGGCGTATTTCAAAGCTTTACGCAAAGTTTCAGCACTTTCTTTAATTTAAACTTCTAATTTCAGACCCATTATTTCTGCACCTAATACACCCTTATGAATAATTTAGCGCAGCTTCATACAGAAATGGTATAAGATTGCATAATCCAAAATTCCTCACCCCTAGTAATAAATAACGAATAAAAAACCTGGGGGAAAAATGACCATTTCAACAATCGAAAGATTAAATCCATTTGTCAAAGAAGTAATTAGCGACCCTTATCCTTATTACAGTCGATACAGAAAAGCAGATCCAGTACATTGGGGAGTTGCTGCAAATCCTCGGTTAGATGGTGCTTGGTATCTATTCCGATATCGGGATGTAATGAAGGTGATGGAAAGTCCCAAGTTTGGTAGAGAAGCTGCAAAAGTTAGAAATGATGGTGAAGGTGCTCCGGTTCCGAAAGCTTATCGGGGATTTAGTTCGATGGTGAGTAATTGGATGGTGTTTCGGGATGCTCCGACCCATACTAGATTAAGAACTATTGTGAATAAAGTATTTTCTGCCAAAATGGTGGAGAATCTTAGACCAGCCATTATCGGAATAGCTGATTGTTTGTTAGATAGAGTTCATCTTCAAGGTGAGATGGATTTAGTAGAAGATTTTGCTTTTCCTCTACCGATTATGGTAATTGCAGATATGTTGGGAGTTGACCCCAAAGACAGACCTTTATTTAGAAAATGGGCCTTAGCTTTACAACATGCTAGCGCTTCTCGTTTGACTCCATCACCAGAAGTTTACGAACAAGCTGAAGCTGCTACCCAAGGATTTATTGAATATTTTAAAAAAGAAATTAAGAAGAGACATCAGGAACCTACAAAGGATTTAATTACAGCTTTGGTTAAAGCTAGAGATGAAGGAAATAAATTAAATGATGAGGAAATATTAGCTACATGTATACACTTGTTAACTGCGGGTCATGAAACTACAGTTAACTTGATAAGTAAGGGAATATTGGCTCTATTGCGTAATCCCAGACAACTAAAACTTTTGCGATCGCATCCTGAATTAATGCCAGCAGCGGTGGAAGAGTTGGTAAGATATGATTCACCGGTACAGATGATAAGTCGTTGGGCTTATGAAGATTTTGAAATTGACGGAAAGGTAATTAAACGTGGTGACAGCGTTAATTTAATTTTGGGTTCGGCTAATCGAGACGAGGAACAGTTTGAAAATCCCGACGAATTAAACTTTGAACGAGAACCGAAGAAACATAGCGGATTTGGAAGCGGAATACATTACTGTTTGGGTTCAAGTTTGGCTCGTGCTGAAGTTACTATTGCGTTAAATACTTTAATTAATAGACTTCCGAATTTGAGTTTGAAAGAAAATTCCATTGAATGGGCTGATAATATTGTTTTTCACGGACCAAAACATTTACAAATTGGATTTCGTTCACCGAGGGATGATAAAGGATTATGGGGACATGACCATGAATAGTTAGGAGTTAAGAGTTAAGAGTTAAGAGTTAGGAATTGCTAATTAATTATTCTAATCCCCTCATCTCCCCCTCTCCCCATCTCCCCATCTCCTTGTCTCCCCCTCTCCCCCCGTCTAATAGAGATGTGGGGATTTTTAATTAGTAGTGGTAACTGAGATAGCTATAGAAAAATTTGAAAAAATTGAATCATTTACACTTCTATTGCATAAATCAAATTGTCTCACCTCTATAAAAATAATAAGAAAGCGGAAGTTAAATTATTGATTCAATAAAAATGCTTTCTAATTAATATTTAAATTGCTGAATGAAATTCGAGTAAAAGTAAATTTATCAATTGAGAGCAATTCGTCATGGATACACAAAATACAGCACAATTACAACAACAAGGCTGTCCTTTTCATAATCAAAGTCCGCAAAAACAAGAAGTAAGTGAAAAATATCAACCTTTTAGTAATTCTCAACTTTCAGACCCTTATTCATTTTACGAAGAAGCAAGAAATAACGAACCAATATTTTACAGTAATACGTTAGATGGTTATGTCGTCACTCGCTACGAGGATATAATTACCATACTCAAAGACCCAATAAAATACTCTTCCAAAGATAATTTACAACCAATTGGGGAATACACAAAAGAAACCATTGATGTACTACGTACTGGATTTCCTTTCGTTTCCGATTTAGTTAATAGCGATGGTGAACGTCACAAATTTTTGAAAGAACCTTTATTAAAAGTATTTGCTCCAGCACGGATTATAGAAATGGAAGGTTCTGTATGTGCAACTGCAAACCGATTAGTAAACAATTTTATTAAAGATGGTCAAGCTGATATTCTCGAACAATTTGCTTTTCCCATGCCATTAGAGGTAATTCTAAATCTATATGGTGTCCCCTTAGAAAAGATGTCAGACATCAAAACATGGTGTAACGACATGGCAGAATTATTCTCTTCTCCATTAACACCAACCAGACAAGTAGAATGCGCTCGCAGCTTTGTATCATTACAGTACATGGTTGCAGATTTAATCGAGCAAAGACGAAAATCACCCCAAGACGATTTAATTAGCAATATTCAAGATTCCGATTTAACAATGCCAGATATGGTAATGGTTTTATGTGGATTGATATTTGCTGGACATAAAACCACCAGTCATCTAATCGGAAATGCTTTAAAAATTCTGTTAGAGAAACCCGAATTGTGGCAAGCAGTTCGCGAAAATCCTTCAATTATTCCCGGAGTTGTTGAAGAAGCATTAAGATACGATGCTCCCGTACCAGCAGTTAACCGTACCACTACCGGAACAGTAGAGATTGGAGGATTAATTTTACCCAAAGGAACCAAACTATTCTTGATGTACGGTTCTGCAAATCGCGATGAAAACAAATACGAAAATGCAAAAAACTTCGATATCAAAAGATTTCAGCAAAAAAATCCTCCTCATTTAGCCTTTGGTCATGGAATGCATCGCTGTATCGGTTCCAAATTAGCTCTTACCGAAGCCCGTATCGCTCTACAAATATTAGCTGCAAGACTACCAAATCTCAGACTTCAACCAAATCAAGAATTTACATACATTCCCACATTAAGAAGTCGCGGTTGTACAAATCTTTTTGTGGAATGGGAGAACAGTGAACAGTGAGCAGTGAACAGTTAACAGTGAACAGTTATTAATTACCAATTACCCATTACCCATTACCCATTACCAATTACCAAAATTAAAACAATGAATAAACAAACTTGTCCGTTTCATGCAGGTAAAGAATATCAGCCTTTTTCTGAAGAACAGCTTGATAATCCTTATAATTTTTATCGACGTGCGAGAAATGAAGAACCGATATTTTATAGCGAATTATTGAATGCTTATGTAATTACACGATACGACGATGTTTTAGAAATTCTCAAAAATCCAACAGTCTTTTCTTCAGAAAAAAGTCTTCAAGCTATTGGAGAATTTAGCCCGGAAGTAATAAATGAATTGCGTCAAGGCTTTCCCGTCGTCTCCTTAATTAGTAGCGATGGTGACAAGCATAAAAGATTACGCGCTCCTTTACAAAAAGCTTTTGCACCACAACGACTAACAAAAGCAGAAGAATCAATTCGAGCTACTGCTAATCAATTAGTAGATAATTTTATTCACAAGGGTACTGTAGACATAATGTCTGAATTTGCTCACCCATTACCCCTGGAAGTGATTCTCAAAATGTACGGGGTACCTTTGGATAAAATGCCATTAGTGAAAAAAGCGGGTAATAGCACATCAGCTTTATTTTCCACACCCTTAACACTAGAACGTCAAATCGAATGTGCTAGAAACTATGTTGCTTTACAAAATTATCTAGCTAGTTTAATTGAAGAAAGACGTTCCGCTCCCGGTGACGATTTAATTAGTGAATTACAAACCAGCGACCTGACCTTACCAGAACAGGTTCTACTTTTATGTGAAATAGTAATAGCAGGACATAAAACAACCGCAAGTTTAATCGGAACAGCAGTCAAATTATTGGTAGAAAATTCTCATATTTGGCAAAGCTTACAGGAAAACCCAGCATTAATTCCCACAGCAGTAGAAGAAGTTCTCAGATACGATACCTCAGCACCAACAATGATTCGGGTGACTACTCAAGAAACTACTCTTTCAGGACTGAAAATACCAGAAGATAGCCGCGTTCTTTTACTTTACGGTTCTGCAAACCGCGATTCAAAACAGTATGAAAATGGCGAAAATTTTGATATTAATCGTTTCCAAAATGCTCCCGTGAACCATCTTGCATTTAGTCATGGAAAACATCACTGTTTGGGTTATAACTTAGCTCGGAGACACGCAAAAGTTGCTATAGAAATATTATCGACCAGAATACCCAACTTACGAATCGTCCCCAATCAAGAATTGAATCATATTCCCACACTATTAGACCGTGGTTATCAAAATTTGAAATTAGAGTGGGATTGAACATCGAACAGTGAACAGTTATCAGTGAACAGTGGATAGTTATAACTAATTTAATTTCTCCCCTTACTTCTTACTCTCTACTCCCTCCCTCCCAACGTAAGGGTGAGCTTTTTGAATTAATTAGAAGAAAAATTCATATTTAATTATTCAATCTGTAAAAGAATAACTATCGAAACTTCAAATATAGGTATAAAAATAATCTAAATTGATTCCGACATCAAAACAGAAGCCTCGACTGGATTTGCTGGAATTCAATTCAAATTTTATTACATTAACTGTCAATAGTAAGTATAAAAACTTATTTCGAGTCAATCAGTATTTTTATTCCTTTAGGATTATTTGCAATTCTTCACAAGAGTTATATAAAGGCTAGTGACCCTCATGAAATAAATTCCAACTTTTTCATAGAAATTGTCACAAACTGTGTAACTTTTAACAAAATTATGGCAACTCAAACCAACACAAATCCTGAAGAAGAATTAAATCAAATACAACCTCAACAAGCAGCAACTCCTCCATCAGATTCTTCAACGGTCACAGAAGAGACACAAGCTGATGATTCCCAAACCGGAACAGAAGCAACTCAAACAGAAACAGAAGCTAATGATTCCCCACCCGGAAAAGAAGCAGAAGATGCTGGTTTAACTGCTCAAAACGATAGCTATACCGTTGCTTCCGGTCAGCCATTAAATGTAGATGTTGCTTCCGGAGTATTAGCTAATGATACTGCTCCCGAAGGCGCAAATTTAAGCGCGACTGTTGTTGATAATCCTGAAAACGGTAGCTATACCTTTAGAAGCGATGGTTCATTCACATACACTTCTCTTGATAGATTTAGTGGAACCGACAGCTTTACATA
>CAKZYM010000957.1 GCA_937884685.1 uncultured Calothrix sp. | reverse complement strand
GCTAGTCTGTATCAGTCGTAGTGCTAGTCTGTATCAGTCGTAGTGCTAGTCTGTATCAGTCGTAGTGCTAGTCTGTAGGTTGGGTTGAGGAACGAAACCCAACATTCCTCTAGATTAGAAAACATTACGGTATTTATTTAATTTGGGATTAGCTGCATGATGTTGGGTTTCGCTGTCGCTCAACCCAACCTACGAACTATTACAAATTTACAAAACTATGAAAATTTAAAACCCGCGTAGTTGGTAATTTGGGTTGAAGCATGAAAACCAACACCCTAACTATTACTCATAATGATACCGACAAGCCAGAAAATCAATTTGAGTATTTCCAACTCGATAAACCAATCGGTGTTCTAAATCAATCCGTCGCGACCAAATATTTTCATCCATATACTTTAATGGTTCTGGTTTACCAATTCCTTCAAATGGGTTTTCCATTACAGCAGTAACCAAATCCAAGATTTTCGATGCGACTTGAAAATTTTGCTTGAACCACCAAGCTAAATCTTCCTTAAACCTAGAACTAAAACCAGGACTTCGATTTACAACAACTGGTTTTACTTCATCGGAGGATTCAGTCTTCTTCTTTTTCTTCTTGCTCAATCCCTAACTCCTGTTGAAGTTCTTCAATCGTTTGAGGTTTAATTTTTCCAGTCTTAGACTCCTCAATTGCATCCAGCAAGCGACTTGCATTTGCAGGAGTTCTTAACAAATAAACCGTCTCAACCAAACTTCTCAAATCCGATTCTGTAATCAAAGCAACATTTTCACCATCGCGACGATTGATGATGTATACCTGATTATTTTGTGTCACTAGGTCTAATAACTTAAAGAAGTTATTTCTAGCATCCGTGGGAGATGTGATTTCGTAAGAGAACATCAGTTTATGTACAGGTTTATGTACATATATTATATCAAGTCCTAAGTTTTATCCAATCGTCACCGCAGGACTAACAAACTGTTCGTATGTCTCGCTTTCAGAATTAACATCGACATTTAACGGACTTTCCGCACCATCTATCTGCACTCGCACTAAATAATCTCCCTCCTTGACATCACGGATAGGAAATATAACCAATGCACTATTTCTTCTTCTTGGAGCAGCTTCAAAAATATATGCTGCGGGGTTGGAGGTGGAGCGCTCGTTTAAAAATATTAATGCTCGTTGTTCTACACCAACTGTCAAATCTATTCGTACTTGCATTTTTGCCGAATAAGTTTCATCTCCGTTGTCTTCTAAATCTTCCACTTCGACCTCTGCAATTGTAGGACACAATACAAATGGCATGACGTTGGAGCCGACGATGCGTTCTGGTTCTGATTCAACACGCTTCGGTGCTATGGAATAAACTATTTGCAAGCTTTGTATTCCGGCTCGTAATGAATTCTTTTCTTCTGTTGAAACTGATGATAATTCTAAGCTAATCTCGTTTTCTTCAACATTATCTGGAGTAATTCGCGTTTCACCTATTCTTACCTGGGGTTTGCTTCTTACTAGGGGCTGATGGTTTTCTAATTCTTGCAATCTCTCCTCGTTTATTTGGGGATGCAAAGATTGTCCGCGAATTGTCAAACTGCTGCTCGCAACTGCTGGTTGATTCACACCTGCTTCTGAAACTATTTGGAAAATACTTGGTTGACTGGGTGTTGTATAAAATTCTCTTCTTCTTATCGGTAGAGGTCTGCCACTCTGTCTTTGACCTTCAATCAATACTGCACCAGCTTGGCAAGCAAAAGATAATACGTAAGGACTCTGAAAAAATACTGACCATATTTTTGATAGTTCTTCTGTATTCATGTTGCTAGGAACAATGGTGACTCGTTCCACCTGTTTA
Organism: uncultured Calothrix sp.; assembly: GCA_937884685.1. Taxonomy (GTDB): domain Bacteria; phylum Cyanobacteriota; class Cyanobacteriia; order Cyanobacteriales; family Nostocaceae; genus Rivularia. Next base: position 2,823 of record CAKZYM010000957.1, on the reverse strand, counting down.
TCTAAAGTAGAGTTTGCCAAAAAGCTGAAGGTGGCATTATTTGCTGTTTCCCGAATCATTTCTGGGGTCAAAATTGGGTAGTCAACAATGGTACGTACCGCGCTTCCTAAAAGTCTTTGCGGTTCTAATTCCACTTCGTTACCGTAAAAAGTCATTATGTAGTATAAATCTAATCCTGCTTGAGCCTGTTTGATTAATTCTCCTTTGGGACGACGATTGCGTAAATCGTAGTTGCGCCAAGCCGGGTTTGGTGTTGCTTGATAAAGGTAAATATTGACTCCTACCTCTGGAGTACTGCTACCGCTAGCATCGGGACGCACCGTGGTAACTCTGGCTCCTGCTACATCTAGCTGTACGGCAGCCTGTAATATTCTTTGTAATGTCGCCGTTACTGTGGCGATCGCTAAATAATTACTCATATCAATTATTATCAGTATTGATTAATTTAACTCAGTATATTGTTGGCAAAAAATAAAGTATATTTCTGAAATTACTCTAGGACTCAAAAGAAAAAATAATATGTCTTTTAGATTACTTTTAATTATTTCAAAATGTTAGGTACAAAGTAAATAATTTTTTAAGTAGTTTTGCATTTAAAGTCTTGTCAGTAAAGAGTTTTACACATATTATTATCAGATATTTTTGATGTTATCTACATCAAAATATTTTGATTTTAAGCAGGTAGCATTCAGTTAAAACCCTTTGATAGAAAGACTATTAGTTAGGTTAGTGCATCCATCTCCATCAACTTTCAACTAATCAATAAGAAAATATAAATATTGAACTAAAATAAAATATAGTATGATATATTACAGCTTGATTGTAGCTGCACAAACAATTTATATACTTAAAATTAACTTAAGTTTGTAAGTAAGTTCAAGGTATTTATTGTTAGTACATACAAGGCTATTTGACTCCAAGGGACTAATCGCATATCAAAATTTTTTAGTTGATTTATTAGTCTGAGGTTGATTAAACCGAATAAACATTGCATAAAACTGAATTGCTATTTTTCTTGCAATGTTGTAAAACAAGTTTTTACATAAGGTGATAATAGCCATCACAGTCAATGTTCCAAATAGTATCAGTAATATTTACATTTTCTGTTGTAGCAATTTGCGTATTCACAAAATCATAAAAATAATACGCAAGCTTGAAGTGATTATTGCAAATATGTTTGAGCGCTTTTAATCATGAGTAGTTAGTTTAAGAGTGTAAATGATTTAACGTTCATTTCTTGCTACTCAGAATATAAGGATTTATAAAGCGTTTCCAAGCACCATTAAAGCTTTTTATGGAATTGAGGAAAACTATAATATGGCGAGACTGGATTACTTTGCTCCTGGTGTATACGTCGAAGAAGTTGACCGTGGTAGTCGTCCGATAGATGGAGTGCAAACCAATATTGGAGCTTTTATTGGTTTCACCGAAGCGATACGTAACGGCGCAGAAATCGGCAAGCCAATGTTGATAACCAATTGGAATCAATATCTGGAATACTTTGCCAAAGAGAATTCTGATGGTTTCACGGATTTTGACGCTTACTTACCTTTCAGTGTTAACGGTTGGTTTTTGAATGGAGGTGCTCGCTGTTGGGTAGTTAGTATCGGAGCTCGGATACGCAAATCAGGACAAGAACGGCGAGGTCAAGAGTCGACGGCGTTAACTGTCGAGAGAGGAGCAAAACGGGATTCTTTGCAGTTCACTCTCAAAGAAGGACAAATGGATAAGGGTTCGGTAAAAGTGGAGATTATTCCCGACGAACCAAAAACAACTACTCCTAGTAACGAAAATGCTCCAGCACCGATTCCAGCTGAATTTTTTCAAGTCAAAATTACCGATACCGATGGAGAGGAGCTAGAAACCCACGAACACTTGACAATGGACTCCAACGTCAGTGAAGAAGTTGGTACATACGTTCAAACGGCGATGCAAGAATCCCAGTATGTCAGTGTAGAAATTAAAGCACAGCAAGGGCTGCCTTTAGCTCTGCGTCCGATAAACGGTCGATACGAAGTAAGTCCTCCTCCAGTCTTACCAACCCCAGAGAACTTGCAGCAGTACGTACAGGGAATGCGCGATGACCGCAGCGGTATCCAAGGGTTATTTGAGATAGATGAAGTCACAATGATAACCTGTCCCGACTTGATGAAGGCTCACCAAGTAGGTTTGCTCGATATAGACCAAGTTCACGGAATTATGGAGTTGATGGTTAGTCTATGTGAAAATGCTTCTCCCAACCCACCGAACCGGATGGTAGTTTTAGATACACCATACGACAAAGTGAAGCCGCAAGAAGTAAGTAGTTGGTTGACTAATGATTTCAACCGACGCTCTATGTTTGCGGCTCTATATTACCCTTGGATAAAAGTGCCGAATCCCCGCAAAAATGGCAAACCCATACTTGTACCTCCTTCCGGTCATATGATGGGTGTATGGTCGCGCACCGATGAAACCAGAGGTGTATACAAAGCACCCGCGAACGAAACTCCCCGTGGTGTAATCGGTTTAGATTACGATTGCAACTTCCGCGAACAAGAACTTTTAAACCCCCAAGGAATTAACTGTATCCGTACTTTCCCCGGTAGAGGTATAAAAATTTGGGGTGCAAGAACTTTAGTTGAGCCAGACAAGACAGAGTGGCGCTATATCAGCGTTCGTCGTTTGATGAGCTATATCGAGAAATCAATAGAATTAGGTACTCAGTGGGTAGTATTTGAGCCAAACGACCAAGATTTATGGGCAAGGGTAAGACGTACAGTCAGCAACGAATGGCACTAAGAAAAGCCGAAACACTTGTAGGTTAAGCAGTTTGTAATTGTT
>CAKZYM010000956.1 GCA_937884685.1 uncultured Calothrix sp. | reverse complement strand
TCTCCACCACTGCTGCTTGTTTTTTCTGTTTTTCGCCGTCTGCTCCTCCAGAATTTTCTTTGTGTGAGATAAAATTTTTGGCTTTCGTGGTTGGTGATTGATTGAATTTGAAAGGATGCAATTTTGGTAGGTGATTTTGCCATAAAGTTGAACCGACTTCTTGGATTACTTCTACATCCTCACCTTTAGCTACTGCTGACATAACCGCAGTCCATTCTCCTTCACCGCGATTCCATCCGAAAGGAACACCTAACATATCTACAGCAGGTAATTCCAAACCGTTGGAAGCTCCTGTTAAAATCGGTGTTGCACCCAACTGTACAGCAATTAAATTCGCTAATTTATCGGCACCACCTTGATGTCCACCGCATAAACTAATTACAAATTTACCAGTTTCGTCTACTACCACTACTGCGGGGTCTGTAGACTTGCTTTGTAATAACCCAGAAATGAGTCTAACTACCGCTCCCGTAGCCAAACAGAAAACAAAAGCTTGATGATTATCCCATAATTGAGCTACGTGATTTTTCAAGGAATCCTTGTATGTATTGGCATTACTTATTTCAGATAATGACTCTGGAACCCATAAAGTAGCGGTATTGCTTTGGCAAAGTGGTTGAAGTTTCTTTGCACCAGTCGGAGTAGTAGCGATAAAAGCTATGGGAGAGAATTCGGTGAAGAGCAATTTGAGTTTCCTGTTAGCTGACAAGATTATTTAAACATTTTCTCTGTTCTAGCTATTTTTTTTCAAGAAATAGCCAGAACATTTCGCAAATCTTCTATCCTCTCAGGTACAAGCTGATAATAAATCCAGCTACCCCTTCTTTCTTTACTTACCAAACCAGCTTCATAAAGCACCTTCAAGTGATGGCTGATGGTCGGTTGAGATAACCCCAAAGGTTCTGTCAATTCACAAACACAAGCTTCATGCTCCGGTCGAGATGCGATTAAGCTAAGCAGCTGCAATCGAGTCGCATCCCCCAAAACTTTGAAAATTGAAGCCAGTACCGCAGCCTCTTCTGGCTTAATTTTTGTTGACAACAACGGTGAGCAACAATTAAATTCTGCTTTAGATTTATTCATACTTACATATTGACATTCATCAATATGTCCTGCAAAGATATTGATGTATGTCGATATTGATAAGCGTCAATATTGGATGTTTGAATTTATCAAGGAAGATTTATAAGCATGCTAAAAACTCATGTTGCTTTGAATGCTAAGGATATAGCAAAATCAGTTACATTCTACCGAGCGATGTTTGGTACAGAACCAGTGAAATATAAGTCTGACTATGCAAAGTTTGATATCGCGAACCCACCGTTAAATTTGACTTTAAATCAAGCAGACAGTATTAACGCGGATGGGGGTTTGTCGCATTTAGGTATTCAGGTAAATAGTACTCAAGAAGTCGAAGCTGCTATTAATCGGTTTAATGAAGCTGGATTAGATTTGTTTACAGAAGAAAATACTGATTGTTGCTATGCTTTGCAGGATAAAGTATGGGTAAGCGACCCAGATAATAATAAATGGGAAGTATTTGTGGTTAAAGTTGCAGATACAGTACCAGAGGAAAATATTGAAATAGCACAAAATGAAGATTGTTGTGCCCCAACTTGCTGTAGTTAAACTATTAATCGTGCGTTGAAATCCTTAACAACGCACGTCAGAATAGCTTTATAAATTATTAAAATAATTACCTCACCCGCGATTTTTCACGGGGTGGATTATTCTCTGAAGGTGCTTCTGGAATTTCTGGAGTTGGTTCCGGAGTTGGTGGTTGAGGAGTTACAGCAATATCGCGAATTGCACCTCGATAAATTAAAGCACCTAGAGTATTTAACTGAAATCCCCACCCTTGAGGTAAATTACCATCACCATCATTTTGTCCCAAGTCTACATAAATTCTTGGCGGAACAAAATATTTTGCGTCGCTCTCACCCACTAATCCATCTGCTTGTTCCATTATTTTATCTACTATAGAATCAAGCTCGGCATAACTATTATGGTTTTGTTGCAGTTGGGATTTGATAAAAGTCATAAATTGTTGGACTGCTTTGAGTTTCTCAACTCTTGCTGCTGTTTCTTCTTCTGAAGTCTCCCCATTATTATCAAGGCCCAATTGCTTTAAAATTAATGGTTCTAGATATCCAAATAGCTTTACTTGTGCTTTGATAGTTGTCGGGTCATTAACGTTATTATGACGCGGTAATAGGCTACGGAAAGCGCGACGTAATACTTGAGAAAGAGTGAAAGCTGGAAAAGGAATGCTGCTAGAATCTATATTGGCTCCATTGTTTGCCATGAGTACATCTAAAGGTGGTAAATCGGATGGTACAACTGGCATCTGGATATTAAATGCTTGAAATTCTGGGTTTGCGCTACGGTTGTTAAGAATATTTTCTTGTCTGCGATTTTGTTTTTCTTGAAATGTCAAAATTTCTTTGGCTTTACCTTCATCGTTTAATAATGATGTTAAACCCTGAAGATTAAAAGGATAAACGGGAGTATTTAAGCTTATATAAACAAATTCAGCACAGTAAGCTTTATTTCCTGCATCGTTGAGAAAGGCGATCGCACTTTCGTCACCAAGACTAGCTAAAGCGCAATTCTTGAGAAATTCTTTGAGACTAGCTCTATCAATAACGCGGGTTGGATCTCCTCCATTAAAATCGTTCTCAGAAAATTTCACAAATGGATTCATCAAAGCCATCCAACAGATAATGCTATCGTTATAACCTTTTTGCTGTTGGGGAGTAATAAATTCAGGAAATACCAAATTTTGTGCTACCGCAACAAATCCTTTTTGACCATATAATCCAGAATGATAGCTGTCTGGTTCGTTAAAAGAAGCAAAAGCTTTATTTCCAGCTTCTCTAACTGCCGGTACAATTGCACCAGAATGATGTCCTTCATTTTTGATGAATATTTCCATCAAATCATTGATTTCAGAATCACTTTGTGGCTGTCTGCGTAAGTCAATTTCTTTACCATAGCGGTCTTTATTGTATTGATAAGTACAAATGAGTAAACCGTGTTTATCAAGAAACTGAACTATATCTTTATGACCAGATACGGGTTTTTCTTCAAAGTTGATAATTGTTTCTTCATCAGCAATACCAATAAAACCAGGTACTTTGATTGTTTCTGCATCTATCAAAGTATCATTCTCAACGATTACTTGTTTATTAAATAATCGTTTCATATCTTCTATAGGTTTTCCTTGGTCATAATCCGGACTTTGAATGGAATTGAAAGATGCTAAATCTACATCTTGAGGAGAACGTAAAGGTAAACCCGTGTTTGACTGTAAACTAATATTCGCGTTCATATGATACAAATCCCTGAGTATAAAATACTTTGTACTATGTAATACTCCACCATAGAAAACTTGAATTTCAGAAGAACTTAATATTTAAATTCGTATTTAATCAAAGCAACATTACGAGGTAAACAGTGAATTTATAACTTTTAAATCTCTCCTTTTCCTCTTATCCCCTTGTATTCCCCACCTCCTTGTGTTTTTACTACTCTTCCGCTCCAGCAGCTTTCAAAATTTTGACAATACTGGGATAACCGTTAAATTCTGCGAGCATTAAAGCGGTATAACCACCTCGATTTTTCAATTTGATATCAGCACCAGCTTTTAACAACACTTCTGTTACTTTGATATAACCAAGCGATACTCCCCACATCAATGCTGTAGCGCTGTTTCCATCTTTGAAATTTATATCAGCACCATGAGCCAATAACTCTTGAGTAATAGTTTTAAAATTGCGTTTAGTAGCTTCAATCAATAAAGTTTTACCATCTTTCAATTGAGCATTAGCATCAGCACCATTTTCTAACAAAACTTTTACTGTTTCGGCATTTCCTTGGATTGTTGCTAAAGTTAATGGCGTTTCTTCTAAGTTGGTTACTTCTATGTCAGCACCTTGGTTGATAAGTGCTTTCACAATAGTGCTATAACCCTGCAAAGCTGCTACAAGTAAAGGCGTATCTCCTAAATTATTTCTTTTATTAACATCTGCATTTTGATTCAGAAGTACTTCTACAATATCGATAAAACCTTCGACAACTGCAATGTGTAAAGGTGTTTCCCCCTCTTTATCTTGAAGGTTTACATCAGCACCGTTATTTACTAAAGTTGCGACCAAAGGAGTATTTCCTGCTGCTACAGCAATAGATAATGCTGTTTCTCCATCGAGATTTTGTTCATTTATATTAATATCATTTTCTAATAAGGCTTCGACTACTCCTAAATATGCTTTTTCAGCAGCTAACATTAACAAAGTCTCGCCTTCTTCATCTAGAATATTTATATCAGCACCTGCTTTGAGTAAAGTTTCGACTACATCAGTATGTCCTTGTTTTACAGCTAATTGTAAAGCCGTATCGCCATCTTTATCTTGAAGATTTACGTTAGCGAGCGCATCTACCAAAGCTTGAACTATGGAACTATAGCCTTTGAGAGTAGCTATCATTAAAGCTGTGCTGCCATCTTCGTTAACGGCATTTATATCAGCACCTTTTGCTATTAATATACGTACAATATCAACTTGTTTTGCAGCACAAGCTAACATTAAAGCTGTCAAACCATAGCGTTTTCTTTTATAATCAATATTCGCACCAGACTCAATAAGCACCTTGACAATTTCCGTATATCCAGAATTTGCTGCAAACATTAATGCCGTAGTGCCATCTTTATCATTTACACTCGCAGAAGCACCCGTACTTAAAAAAGTTTGCACCCTTTTAATATCGCCACTTCTAGCCGCTTCTAGTAGCGATGCATTGTTTTTGCTCATTGTTGGTAGTTAGTTGTTAGTTGCTAGTTGTTAGGAAAAAGGGAATAAGATAACTTATAACTCTTGAGTTAGGGATTTATTTGATTCCCAATGCCCTCTCTTGAAAATTTGCTCTTGGGGGAAACCCCCAAGACCGCAATTTCCGCTATTCCCTGTTCCCTATTCCCCATTCTTATTTTCCCATTCTCTACTACCTATTCCCCCGACGCGCTATGCTAATTTTTATGAAGATTTAAGTATTGGGGGAGAACACTATGGAGCTTTCACCGGAAATTAAATACTGGATGCAATTTTTTCATCCCGTGTTAATGTGGGCGCTGTTAGCATGCACGCTTTATGCCGCTTATTTAGGTTTACAGATACAGCGTACTAGAAATGCTAAAGGTGATGAGAAGAAAGAACTTATTAAAGGTAAGTACAATATTAAACACTTTCAGATAGGCTCTTTATTGTTAGCACTAATGGTATCGGGTTCTGTTGGCGGGATGGCTGTGACCTATATTAATAATGGTAAATTGTTCGTTGGTCCGCATTTAATAGCTGGACTTGCTATGACAGCTTTGATTGGTTTTTCTGCTGCTTTGTCTCCATTTATGCAAAAAGGAGCAAATTGGGCGCGGGTTAGCCATATATTGTTGAATTTTACTATTTTAGGGCTTTTTACCTGGCAGGCTATCAGCGGCGTGCAAATTGTGCAAAAGATTCTTAGTAATGCATAAATAACTATGAGGTGTGAAGCATGAAGGAGATTTATTTTATCCTTCATGCTTCATCCTTCAATTGTCATGCTTTTTGAGATTTAGGTGGAAAAGGTATATCTAAAGATTGATGGAATTCTTGCTGAACTTTGCGTGTTAAACGACGAGAGACTTGACGAACAATTTGATTGAGCAAGCGGTCACCAGTTTTTTGGATTAAGGAATCGGGTAAGCGTTTAATAAACTTAGGAAATTCAACGTAAACGTTTAAATATAATTCCCACTCAACTTTGGTTATAAAATTTGATTCGTTCTGACTTTCGGCTAACTGTAGGGATGCACGATAATCTACATCGTAACCAGGAGGTTGGTAATTTGGAATAGGTATGGTGTGAATGCGGTAAACTCCATCGTCAGGAGGTAAAAGCTCTAAACCAATTTTCGGTTCTACTTCGTAATTAAAAGCACCAAAACGACCGATGATTATTTCGTAACCATTTTCTCCTAAAGGCTCAACTTTCATTGGTTGAGCGCAACGAGAAAACCATTCCGAATGATTCTCAAGATATTCTGCTACGGTTTCCGCAGGTGCATATAGCTCCATGCAGTCATTGAAAGTACCGCAAAATTTTGTTTCTTCCTGTAAATTGACCTCTAAAGGTAAACTTTGGGTATCAGATATAGTTGATGCCACAGATATAATTGTTTCCCTTTTTTGCTCAGATTTACACTCTCGATTAATTGAAACCATAAGTGCATTCCTGTATACTCTTAAGTTTATATAAAATAATCATTCCCATCCTAGATGAAATCTTTCGCATTAATAAGGCAAATTCATCTAAACATTAACAATCCGAAATAAAGTTCACCATTACTCTACAATAGAGAACGAAAGATAGTGATATATGTTTCCCAATTTGGGGTGAATATGAAAGCTTTTGTAGCAGGGGCAACAGGTGAGACTGGAAAGCGTATCGTGCAGGAATTGATAGCGCGTGATATCCCAGTTCGTGCATTAGTAAGAGATTTAGAAAAAGCTAAAAGTATCTTGCCTGGGAATGTAGAGTTAGTGCAAGGTGATGTACTAGAAGCGGGAAATTTATCTGCTGCTTTAGGAGATAGCACGGTGTTGTTATGTGCAACCGGTGCAGCACCGAGTTTCGACCCTACCGGACCCTATAAAGTTGATTATGAAGGTACTAAAAATTTAGTTGAGGTAGCGAAAGCCAAAGGAATAGAACATTTTGTAATTGTTTCTTCTTTATGCGTTTCTAAGCTATTCCATCCGCTAAATTTGTTTTGGTTAATTTTAGTTTGGAAGAAACAAGCCGAGGAATATATCCAAAAAAGCGGCTTGAATTATACAATTGTCCGTCCTGGTGGATTGAAAAACGAAGACAACAGCAATTCCATTGTGATGCAAAGCGCTGACACAATGTTTGATGGGAGTATTCCCCGTCAAAAAGTCGCTCAAGTCTGTGTAGAATCACTTTTTGAACCAGCTTCGCGCAATAAAGTTGTAGAAATTGTTTCTAGAGAAGACGCTGCTGCTAAAAGTTTTGCAGAGCTATTTGCAGCAGTAGCATAAAAGGGAAGTAGCAAGTAGTAAGTAGTAAGTAGCAAAGCAAGTAGTAAGTAGCAAGTAGTAAGTAGTAAGTAACAAGTAATAAGTAAGCTGATAAT
>CAKZYM010000955.1 GCA_937884685.1 uncultured Calothrix sp. | reverse complement strand
GCTCGTCTAAATCTCAATTTTCAATTTATCGACGTAATGATAATGGTTTGAGCGCTTAATTCACATAACACGTAATTTAGAATTCTGGATTACCAATTACCCATTATCCATGCCCTATGCCCAATTCTCTATGCCCATAATTAATTACAAATGCCTAAACATCGTTACGTCCTGTTTTACAAACCTTGTGGTGTACTGAGTCAATTTTCTAAAGAGACTCCAAATCAAAGCACTCTTCAAGATTATATTTCTGTTCCGGATGTGTATCCTGTAGGACGTTTAGATTCTGATAGTGAAGGGTTATTACTACTAACAAATCACGGACAGTTACAGCATCGGCTTTGTCATCCTCGCTTCGGACATCATCGTACCTATTGGTCACAGGTAGAAAGGATTCCAGATGCTGCTGCTTTAAAGAAATTAGAAGCAGGTGTACTGATTAAAAATTATCTTACTCAACCAGCCAAAGTAAAATTGTTGTCACAAGAACCACTTTTACCACCGCGTATTCCACCGATAAGGTTTCGCAAGAATATACCCACTGCATGGTTGGAAATTAGTTTAACTGAAGGTAAAAACCGCCAAGTTCGACGGATGACTGCTTCTGTAGGATTTCCCACTTTGCGACTGGTACGAATCCAAATTGCTAACCTCAAGCTGAATACTTTACAGGTGGGAGAATGGCGCGATTTAACTCCTGAAGAAGCCAAATTACTACAAAATTTAGTTTTTTAGATGATTAGTTGCTAGATAAAAAAGGGATATCAACCATCACCCCATAAAGTAAATGTTTTATTAAAATTCGTAATAAGTAAGTTAATTACCAAAAAAAAATATTTATCCGCATTAAGGTATTAAATACATCGTTATTATACTGAATAAAAGAAGTTGCTATGTTACTGATTTAACACAGTTTTCAACAAAATACCTTTGACATAAATCTCGCAAAAAGCTGTATAATATTCTTTTTTTATTCTTAACCAATTTATTGCTATTGTTGGGGTGCATTATTCTTATGAGCTTAAATCAGTCATTCAACTGGTATCAGACTCACCAAAAACAAAATCTTTTATCTGCAAAATCTGCAAGCTTGGAACTTGTGCCTGAAACAACCTCAAATTTAGAAAGCTATACAACTGATACTTTAGGTAATAATCAAAAAGAGCTTAATCGGTATCGTAATTTGTATGACGAACTACCTAGTATAATTTTTACTTTAAATACTGACTTGACAATTTTAACCGTAAATAAATTCGGTGCAAATTCTCTTGGTTATGAACCTTGCGACTTAATTAAAAAATTATTTTTGAATCTATTTGCTACTTCCGAATGCACAAGACTATCTGATTTATTAAACAGATTATTGAATAATTCATCGGAGGAATTAGACAGTTGGGAATTTCATTTAAATTGTTCTGATAGTAAAATTGAGTGGGTCAAGCTTAAAGCACGGATATCAGTTGATGAAGAGCGAAACCCAATTATTATAATCATTTGCGAAGACATTACTCCTTATAAACTTTCTCAGACTTCAAGACAAAACGACAACGAACAAAGTTTTCGACAGTTAGCCAATAGCGTACCAGTAATGCTGTGGATGACAGATGAAAAAGGACTACATAACTTTTTCAATTATGCTTGGCTAAAGCTGACCGGACGTAAAATTGAGAAAGAATTAGGTTGGGGATGGTTAAATAATTTATATAGTGAAGATAAGGATTTATATATAGATACTTATTCTCAAGCCCTGAAAGAAAAAGAAAAATTTCATATCCAATACCGTTTAAAAAACGCTGAAGGAGATTATCGTTGGATTTCCGATACCGGAGTTCCCAGATTTGCACTCAACGGTGATTTTATTGGTTATGTTGGCTGCTGTATTGATATTACTGAATGTAAAAAAGCGGAGATAGCAGTCAGGGAAAGCAAGGAAGCAGCAAAAGCCCAATTAGAAGAGATGGAATCCCTCAACCGTCTTAAAGATGAATTTTTAAGTACGGTATCCCACGAGTTACGCACGCCATTGACTAATATGAAAATGGCAATTCAAATGCTGAATATTGGTTTAAAAAAAGAGCAGCCGAGTTTTGATCAAACATTCGACTCGGTAAGTGGTTTTCAAAAAACATCACAAAAAACATCAAAAGTATCTCGTTATTTCGAGATTTTAAATAATGAATGCGACCGAGAAATTAGTTTGATTAATAATTTTCTCGATTTACAGCGACTTGATACCAGTTCAAAATCACTGATATTAGAAACAATTGAGGTCAACACCTGGTTGGAACGAGTTGTTGAGTTATTCAATGCTCGCAACCGTAACTGCTGCAAGCAAAAGTTAAATTTAGCGATAGAATCGGATTTACCGGCTATAGTTTGCGACCCATTCAGCTTGGAACGTATTTTGGTTGAACTATTGACTAATGCTTGTAAATTCAGCCCAGCTAATGAAGAAATAATTGTTAGTGCTAAGTTGAAATCTAGTAGCATTCAGTTTCAAGTTATGAATACTGGGGTGGAAATAGATAAAGCTGAATTACCGCGTATTTTTGATAAGTTTTATCGAATCCCAAGTAATGACCCCTGGAAACAAGGAGGTACGGGATTGGGTTTAGCATTGGTGCAAAAACTGACGAAGCATTTAGGAGGAGTCATTGAGGTGAAAAGCGGTTCGGATTGTACCTGCTTTTCCGTTGAATTACCTCTTGAAAGAGATTAGGAAGCTTACAGAGTCATGTGAATTTGTTTTCAAGAAATATATAGCAGACTAATTGTATATTCTACAATTATTGTACTGGTATTTAAAAGTTACGGTTAATATACGTCACAATTAAAACAGTCATAATATATTCTGGTGAGGGCATAATTTAATTCAATAAAATATAGATATTATAAATATTGATTTTTTATGTATTGTTCTGCTGCAAGCAGAAGCTACACTACCAGAATAATTAATTCTAATGGCAAGCACCAATGAGCGGGAATTAAGGACGCGAATATAATGCTAATTTGCCCTCAGTGCAATTTTGAAAACCCTAACAGCAATAAGTTTTGTCAAAACTGTGGCTCATCCTTAACAGAAAAGGAATGTCAGCAATGTGGAGTCTTTCTCACTTTGGATTCAACACAGTGTCATAGCTGTGATACTATCTGCTCGGAAATTTGGCTCGCAATTGTCATTAAAGAAGGTAATTCAGAAGTTGTTGAAGCACCGAACGAAGATGAACGGGTTGATTGTGGAGATGATTTAGAACTACTTCATAAAGAAAATAGTTCTGAAGAAATTTCTTTCCAGTTTGAAGCAGGTTCTTATTTAGATTCCCAAAAACGCTATAAAATGCTCGAATCACTACCAACTTTCTTTGAAAACGCTGTTAACACAGAAGCCTGCGTGAAAGTTTTTGATTGCCAACCATATCAAGTGTCGCCAATAAACGCGATGTTGGC
>CAKZYM010000954.1 GCA_937884685.1 uncultured Calothrix sp. | reverse complement strand
TATCAGCCCCTGGGTCGGCACACTCTTTCACCAATTATCAGAGGCTTTTCTTAATGAAATATATTCATATTAATTCTTTATAGCGTTTATCTCCCCTCTCCTTAATAAGGTTGTTACTTATTCGATTTTTAGAAAAATCAAGATTACAAAATCTTATATGTATCTACATAGGTCTTTTCTATAATTTCTTGTAGAGCTATTTGATTTAAACAACAGCCTACTATTTCTATCGCACTAAAGCATTTTGGTTCGCCATGTAAATAACGTGATAGGTTTAAATTAAGAAAATCGATACATTCCACACCGTAAATAAAATCAGCATAAATGATATTACCGTCTTCTAAATGGAAAATTCCTTTAGCGCGCATCGCTTTTCCATAAGTACCATCTATTAATGCATTCCAAAGAGAATTAAAGTTATCTCCTGAAATAACTTTCCCGACAGTTGGTATGCGTAAAATATCCATTTGCTGGATAGAAATTCTCATTGCTGAACCAACCAGTACTTCTTTTGCCCAAGAATGCCATTTACAGCGCTTACATCCTGGAGGTAAAATTGCGACTGGATAGTAAGGTAAATCATTTAAAAGCTGCTCAAGATAACCTAACCCTAAGCTATTATCTAATTCTATATATGCTATGTCTGCTGATTCTAATTCTTTGATGAAATCAGCTTTCTGAATATCGCAAAACACTTTCACGTTGGGGAAATCTATACTAATTCTCTTTTGGTCTATATGAACTTGCTCAGTTCCAGCTTTTAAATATAGAATTTTTTTATAATGTCTGGGAATAGCCTTTTCTTTCAAAGCTATTTGCTGATGAATCCAAGCAGTTTTACCGCAACCAACATAACCACCAACCACTATTATTTTATCTTCGTCCATTCTGTGTTTAGCGTTGTTTTACTTGTTTATATTTTTTCTAAATACAATAGATATTTCGGAAAAATTGAATGTTTATTTGAGCTTCTTATGAATAGTCCAAGATATCAGCTTAACTTTAGACTTTTGTTGCAATTTTGTTAATATTGCTGATTATTTATGATGATGCTTCATAAACTTACAGCACTTTGCAGGTAATTGAGGTACACAACTATATTCTAAAACTTTTGTGGGATGGGCATCCTGCCCGTCCAAATGTACCTCACAGAAATAAAATATGCTGTATAAGCCGTTTGAAGTTGTTTGTATATCTAAATTCAATATATTTCATCTGAGTTGTACTGCTAAGAATTGAATTTTTAGATATTTTCAATTAAGTTAACGAGTTGTATTAACTGAGAAAAATCTTTGCTAATTCAAGCAATGACTCATATTTTTGGCGTTACTGATTAAAAATATAAATAGCCCCCAATAATGGGGGAAAATACAATTGAAAGTCCCCCAACTTTGGGGAATTTAGGGTGATTTACTATATTGATAAAAGTAAATTCATATTTCAATATGGCTAGCGCCACGCTGCGCTAACAGCAACACTATCTTTTTTTACGAAATTATAATTATTTGCTAGATTTTTCATATAATATATTATACACAGTTAGAAATTATTAGCAATAAGAAAGAAATGTAGGCGGAGGTTATTTATCACCTCCAGCCTATTATCAAAGATTATCAAGGAGAATCAATCATCCTTAATAATTAGAGAACTTTCGCTTTTTGCAATAACTTCAAAGTTTTTTCTAAGCTATGCAAATTGGTCAAGTTAATACGAGGAGCTTTGAGTCTACTAAGAGGAATCTGTCCTTTAGGAGACCTCATTCCCTTGCGTAAAGGATACTCTGTGGTTTTTTGAGCAAAGAATCTTTGCGACTTACGGGTAAGTAAGTAATTGATAAATCTATTCGCGTCGCTTCTTTGGTCAGTGGTTCTCATTATCGCAACACCAGCAACGTTAATCATTGCACCTACGTCATTACGGGTGGAGTGATGAGCAACTGGGAATTTAGGATTTTTCTTCTTGAATCTATTTAGGTAGTAGTGATTTACCAAACCTAGATGAACTTCACCACGTCCCAAAGCTTTTACAATTGCTGAGTTTTTAGGGTACTTTCTAGCACCGTTAGCTTTCATAGCTCTGAGCCACTGTAAAGTCTTTTTGTCACCATATACTACCCGCATTCCGGTAACAAAAGATTGGAATGAACCATTGGTAGGTGCCCAAGCAACTTTACCTCTCCATTTGCGTTGGGTTAATTCCCAAATAGACTTAGGTAATTGACGCTTCTTGACTAGCTTTGTATTGTAGTCAATTACGCGAGCGCGTCCGGAAATACCCATCCAGTTCCCCCAGGGAGAGCGGTAACGGTAAGGAACTTTCTCAAGTAGATTGCTAGAAATACGTACTGTACGATTTCTTCTTTCCAAAGCTCCTAAAGCACCAGCATCTTGAGCAAAGAACAAGTCTGCGCGGCTATTTCTACCTTCTTCTAGCAATGCGATTGCTAATTGAGCGGTTTTACCGTAGCGCACTTTAATGTCCATATTCAGGTCTTTTCGAGCCTGCTTAATTAATGGATCTATTAACTTTTCACTTCTACCAGAGTAGATAACTAGAGTCTTTTTTCGTTGTGCATTTGCGAAATCTGCTCCCCAAGCAAAACTTGTGAAAGTAGTCGCTACAGCTACAAAGCCAGCTAACAATGACTTTCTATTCATCATAGACTTATTACTCTCAAAGAATCTAGATATTTCGCGATTAGCGATTGATAGTAGAGGTAACTATTAATTTCTCTACTTAGATGAGTCCAATACAATAGAGCACATCTATCGATGCATTCTATTAGCCGTATTGGTCTCAACTATTTGTGTTGAATACAGAATGACTTGCAATTCTCAATATTAATTAATACTGCCATGAGTTCAGATTTAGAGACATGTTAGCGCAGCATGCCGGGCATATTATCACCTGTCTACATGTCTACAAAGTTTTCGTTTATCTGTAAATCAAATTCATACTCTTATTTTCTACCAAGAATAAGAATAGCAGTAGTTTAACTAACTTTTAACCTGCACCTTTTTAACGATAACACTTCTCATTTATCATGTAATGTACGGAGGATACAATATATTTTTGATTAATCTTGATTTACTTTAATTGCTAAGTATTTTTAACTTTCCCTATTACTCTTATCTGTTTATTTTCCTTTCTCTTCTGCAAAATAATCCAAGTACTTCCTTGCTGCTTTAAGATTAAATCTAAAAATTACTTTTTTCGTTCCTACCTTGTTACTCTCGCTCAATAAGTAGCCTTACAACAAGACAGGGGTAATGTTACGGGTTAGAAGATATTATTTTAAATTAATTCCGATAGCGCAATATCGCTATGTAAGTATAGCATGTTTAATATTTAATTAAGAAAATTAAAAAAAATGATTATTGATTTGTAGTCTGTATTTCTTGCTTATTGAGCTTAATGCAACTTACTATCAATTTTAATCCCCAATATTGCTAATCTCTTACTCTTTTGAGTATAAGTTTTATCGTAAATCTTGTGTTCAGATTTGAGACTAAAAATAGAAGATTTATCCTAACCTATCTATTTGAAATTAGCAACGTTGACTGACCGATAAACCCGAAAACTGTTAGTTAATTTTGTGAGGAGTCTGGGAATGAATTCAAAATCAGTTGCTTTGTTTCTAGCTTTAGGTTTGGCTGCAAGTATTACTGCTTGTGCTAGTGGTGATGTCGGTGGTGAGGGTGGTGAAGGTGCTGAAACAGTTGCACCAGCTGCTCTCGAAGAAGGTGGAGAAGGTGGAGAAGGCGGCGAAGGTGGCGAAGGTGGCGAAGGTGAAGCTACCGAAGCTACTGAAGGCGGCGAAGGCGGCGAAGGTGGTGAAGGTGAAGATAAAGAAAATAATGAAGGTGTAAAAGATGAAGATGGTTAAGAAGTATAAGATAAATAATATATAGAAATTATATAT
>CAKZYM010000953.1 GCA_937884685.1 uncultured Calothrix sp. | reverse complement strand
AGGAGCTTCTTTCGAGGAAGCATTTCAGTTAATTGGTGCGTGACGGTAATTTGAGATAATCTCGTTACATTTGATAAGTTATCGTAACCGTCACAGCACCTTACAACAAATTAGAAAATTTATTTATCTTCCGTTTCTACTGTAAGAACCTGCGGTGGTGTTGCGTCAGGGGGATAAAGTAAGTCAACTTCTACGAGTCTTTTATCACCTGGTTTTATATTTAATGTGGTTAAAGGTTCTCCTCTTTGACCTCTATTTTGTACTAGATGTAAGTAGCGGGTACGGGGTAATCCTCTGTCGTCTGTGTAACGTACCCTTACCGTACCGCGAAAGAATACTCTTTTAGATGGATTATCAAAGAAGCGTAAGCCGTTTTTAGTTAATTTATCTTCTTTAATTGGTGTTTGCAATGATACTTTTACAGTCTGCAGTGTTGAAGATTTATTTAATAGAGGTAATTGCAAACTATACTGAATTCCATAGTTGCCGTGAGCATAATATGCTGTATCTGGATACCTTGCTAGCATTTTAGCGGTTTGAATTTGATTGGTTCCTAAAGTTCCGCGATGCAGAGTAGCGACACCGTAGGAGAAAGCTTTACCCGGTTGAGGAATTGTTAAATAAGTTTTTTTAGGATTATCAACTACTAAAGAGTTCCATTGCGAACCTTTTGCTACTCCAGAGACTCTACCGTAGATAATTGGTTTATTTATGTCTTCTAGTGGTGTAGGTGCTTTATCTCTTGGTCCTGCTAAATCACCATTGTCAAGCAGATTTTGCCATTCCCGTAAAGTTGGGGGACGTTCGCTTCCATCTGCGTTAGTAGGTGCAAACATTGCTAAAGATGCAGCATGTACTTTACCGCTACTCCACAATCGCATTAAGGTAGAGCGTCCGTTTATTGGTGGTTCTAGTTCTTTTACGGGAATTGGTGCATTCATTATCATACGAGTTTTTCCCGGTGGAATTATTAGTTGAGCGGGTATTGTCGATTGACGACGTTTTCTCAAAACATCACTGGTTACTCTACTTCCCGGACCAGCAAAAACTCTACCGAAATAGTTATTTTTTTGGGATGGTAAATCTATGAATGGTGCGTCGGGTTGGCTCAGATAACTCGCTGCATGTATTGTATTTACCGTCACTGGTTGTGATGTGGGGTTGTGCAGCATTATCCCCAGGTATAGCGTCCTTAAATCCGAAGGTGTGGATGCTTTGGCTACATGATGAGCAAATATATCAAAACGTCCTTTGAAAGGGAAATTTAGGTGTGCTGAAGGCATCTTTTTACCTTTCCCCCGAAATGTTGAAAGCAGAATTCCTTCTTTGAGAACTAATTCCGGACTGTTGCTGTTAAAAACCGGAACATCATCAAGTTTACCCGGCAAAGAACGCACTATTTGCGGTTGTACTACTTCTACAGGTGCGGGGGTGGGAGTAGTTGTTTGAGCGATAAGAAAACTGGGTAAGAATGAGAACATATATCCTTAGTTTTTTCGTTCCATTAAAGACGCACCTATATCTATGAAAGTGCCTACCTGACAATCTATTAATCACAAATCAACGGGAAGTGTGAAGATTTTTATTTGTTAAAATAATAACTACAATGAATATAAAACAACTAATAAATTACATCAATAGCCAGTTATCAAAAATTGAATAATAAAACTATTCCAAACAAATTTACCCCTCCAATTTTTTATTATCCGCACAGAAAAGCGATTCCGGTCTTTTATTATTTCAAATCAATAGTCGTATACAACACACAATAGTTCTCTCTATATTATTTATTTTAATAGGAATATATCTGTACTATAGTAATTATTAGATGATTATTAAAAATTACGTGCGGAGTCTTATGTCTGAAGGGTTTATATCCGCTCAAGTCTCAAAAAATAGAAGAGAGAAACCGTTAGTTATGCTATTTTTCTGATTTAATTTTTGAAATTAATGGCCTATGACTTTGCACTAATGAGCCGCTTGGAATAGCATAGAGTTAAAAGTTCACTGTTCTTTAATTTCTCTTAAACTAACAAGTTGCAAATTTACAGGTAAAGTCCACACAGGAAAATCAATATGAATCAAACAATGTAAAGCAATTTTAAGCAGCAAGTCTTGAGAACAAATTTATTTGTAACGGATAAGCCAAAATTTGTTCGGAAGTAAATAACAATCTTTGCAGCAGAAAATTTATTATTTAAAATAGGAACACCCTCCATCTATTAAATTATCGGGAGTAGGTTAATGGCGGTAATCGCAGTAATTGATTATGACATGGGAAATTTGCACTCAGTTTGTAAAGCTTTAGAAAAAGCTGGTGCGACTCCTAAAGTTACAAGTTCTCCAAAAGATTTGGAAAAAGCTATGGCAATTGTATTACCTGGAGTTGGTGCATTCGACCCAGCAATGCAAAGTTTACGAGCGCGAGGTTTGATTGAACCAATCAAGAATATCATCCATAGCGGTAAACCTTTTTTGGGAATATGTCTAGGAATGCAAATTCTTTTTGAATCGTCCGAAGAAGGTGTTGAAAATGGTTTAGGAATCATTCCAGGAAAAGTAAGACGTTTTCGTCCTTCTCAGGAAATAAGAATTCCTCATATGGGTTGGAATCAATTAGAAATAACTCAAGCAAGGAGTCTTTTATGGGAGCATTTACCCCCGCAACCTTGGGTATATTTCGTTCATTCTTTCTATGTTGACCCTGTAGAAAAAAAGGTAAATGCAGCAACTGTAACTCATGGAAGTCAAACTGTAACTGCTGCTGTTGCTTACGATAATGTCACAGCAGTTCAGTTTCATCCGGAGAAGTCTTCTAATGTGGGATTACAAATCCTTTCTAATTTTGTATCTCAGGTACGCGAAAAAATTGCTGTTTAAGCTGGTAAATGGTTATTCAAGAAATTCTGTAAGTACGTTACATTTAATTGCCGATGCAAACAATTCAAATTTAATGCAACAATACAATTCGTGTTTTCTGCTATATTTAATCGGACGGCAGTAAAGGGTATTATTGTCCTTAAAATCTTCACCAGCACGAAACTAGTTTTGTTAAGAATATACGGAAATCGTCAACTAAAAACATTACCAGGGAAGCAAACCAGACCGACTCTAGCACGTGTAAGAGAAGCTATATTTAATATCTGGCAAGGAAGGATTGCAGATTGTCGCTGGTTAGATTTATGCACCGGAACGGGTTCTATGGGTGCTGAAGCTTTGTGTCGAGGAGCAAGTGTTGCTGTTGGTGTAGAAAAGTCTAAAAGTGCTTGCGGTATCAT
This sequence comes from uncultured Calothrix sp., assembly GCA_937884685.1. Classification (GTDB taxonomy): domain Bacteria; phylum Cyanobacteriota; class Cyanobacteriia; order Cyanobacteriales; family Nostocaceae; genus Rivularia. Next base: position 597 of record CAKZYM010000953.1, on the reverse strand, counting down.
AAGACAAAATTGGCAGCAGGTTGCAAGTTCCGAGCAAGAATGGAAACTTTTGCAAGGAGATATCTTACAGCAGTTGCCAAAACTTAGCGAACAGCAGTTTGACAGAATTTATTTTGACCCACCTTATGCAAGTGATTTGTATAAGCCTGTATTAGAAATTATTAATCGCTACAAGCTCTTAAACGTGAATGGAGAAATTGCAGTAGAGCATAATCCCAAATTATGGACACCACCAGAAATTCCAGATTGGGAAATCTGTCGTCAAAAAGTTTATGGTAATAGTGCTGTGAGTTTTTACAGTTATCAGTGTTAGCGGAGCGTGTCCCGGAGGGACATACAGTGAACAGTAAACAGTGAACAGTGAACAGTAAACAGTGAACAGTGAACAGTTAAAAAATTAAAATTAGGAATATTTGAATAATGGAGGCAAATATTTATTGCAGCAATGCTTAAAATCATAATTTAAAAACAAAAGTCCTCTGGAAGAGGACTAAATAAAGCTTTGTTTTTCAACGACACAGAAAAACAGTAGATTCAAATAATCAGCAACCACTTCGAGTGGTAACCAGTAACTGATAACTATTCACTGTTCACTGT
>CAKZYM010000952.1 GCA_937884685.1 uncultured Calothrix sp. | reverse complement strand
GTAGTTATTAATTTCTATTATTTTTAGTTTTTATAATTCTATTAATCTTCTTGTAATAGGGAGGATTTTTCGTTGTGTATAAATTATGGTGGTAATTTTTTAGTTTCGCAGGTAGGGTGGGTGTTAGAGCCAGAATTGATGTGTAGCCACCTACCCCTCTTCTGTCACTCTCCGGTTTCTACTAATATTAGAAAACTGTACTGGTTTCTTACAAACTATATATAGTAAGGGTTTTAAAAATTAAAATTAAAGAATTAACTAAATTTAGCCCCTAATTTATATGTCCATATTTTATATTAGTAAATAAAGCCGTAATTGCTTTATATACAATACTTTTGAGATTATAAAAAAGCAAAAGTTTTCGGAAAGTGACAGAAGAGGGCTACAGCACCTTGCAGGTAAATGAGGTACAGAAAAATTTTATAAAACTCTTGTGGTACGGGCATCTCTGCCCGTTATAATGTACCTCATGAAGATGAAATGTGCTGTAATATTTGGTTATCGACCTTTTGCTAAGTCAGCGTATATAACAATCTCTATTCCTAAAATTATTAGAAGCAGAATTTCAAGAATACACAAAAGAATAATAGCCCAGTGATTTGGTTGCACTAAAATCCAGAAAGCGACTAAACCAAATATTCCTGAAAATACAAAAGTTATTTCATCAATAATCAACTGCTCTATTTTGCGTCGTCTCCGACGTTTATCACTTCTATGTACAATTTCCCAGCCAAAAATTGATTCTATTTCATTGTTAGAAGTTTCTTGCTTTATTTTTTCTACCAGTGTAAGACGAATGTATCTTCCAATTGCTGAAATTTTCTCGTCATTAACCAAATAAGTCCAACCGAGTATAAGACAAACAAAAGGGATTACTAATAAAGCATAGTAATTGACTTTATTGGTAAGAGCGAAAGAGATGATACCACCAAATACACCTAACGTCACATAAATCATATTGTCGCGAAAACCAATTCGCTGTTCTTGTTCTTCCTTTAACTTCTTATATTTATTAATATAAATCTCTATAATTCGTTTTTGTTTTTCTGTCATTATGTTTCCCTACACGACTCTAGATAGTTATTGTATTTCTTTGTTGAGTATTTCCACCAAATCTTCACGTCCTATCTCAATTAATGCGTCTTCTAAATCGTTAAGCTTATTTCTCAGCTCTAACCATTCCCATACACGTCGCGCTTCTTTACATTTCTCAAAAGTTTCACGCTCATGTAGCTTAATATCTAAGTAATCCGCCAAATCTTCCCAATCTCGAACAAGCCTATTGCAAATAGTTATTTTGACTTTTCCGGAGTAATGTACTGTACTGATTGTTGTTATACGATTTTCATGGATTGAATTCTCAGATTTTGAATTACTTTCAGATAATGTTTCTTCACTACTAACATAATTGCTGTGTAAATCTAATTTCAACTTGCTTTCAAAAGGTGCTGTTTTTAATAGCCCTATTACAAATGATGCTGCTGTTTCGGCTGCATATTCTTGCCAGTCATCATTCTTGGAACCATCAGCCCAGTCACACATTCCTTTGACAAGCAAAATTCCAGGCATAAAAAATCACTTTCATAAGCAGCAAGTGCAGCACCTGCTCCTTCCATCTCAATTCCAACAAGTTGTGACCAATCACTTTTTAACTCATCTCTTAAATGTTGGTCAGCAATAACGGTGTTTCCAGATGCAATAGCCCCAAAATGCACATCAGGATTGATTCTTCCTGTTGTACCATCAGGACGTTGAGCTTTTATACAGAAAACCCAATTTTGGAGAGGTAAGTTTTTTGCTGCTTCTAGCATAACCCTTGCAGGGCGGTATACTTCATATCTTCGCTGAGTTTGTGGATTATCTTGCTCTATCCGAACTTGCTTGTTTAATCCATAATTTATAATTTGTTCGCCTACAATAATGTCACCTAAATATCTACTATTTTCTTTAGGTACCCCTCCTGCAATTCCAGCCAAAATTATCTGAGATGGATTAAATTCTGTTATGGCTCTTTGAGTTGCATTTCCAGCTTTATCACTACCCATACCATGCAAGCATAAAATAATAACTTGATAAGTAATTTCTGATTTACTTGTCCTAATAGAAGCTTTATGAAAAGTTCGACCAGAAGATTTTATAATTTTAGGAGATTCTAAATACTTTAGAATAGCATTTTGCTCTTTTGATAAAGCTGTGATTATAACAACATCAGTTTTGTTCTCAAGAAGTTTATTTTGTGAATCATTAACTGTTGCCATTGCCGAATAAATCACATTTGATTCTAGTGAATGGTTATTATCAATGGGTGCTAATTCTTTAATAGCATCTTGATGTGAACTAGCTTTAATATTTTTAATATCAAGGGGTTGAGGTCTTTCCTGTTTAACATCATAAATAGGAGCAGAAGATTGATTAGAATTTGCCTGAGCTAAATAACGCTTTAGATACTCTAAAAAATCTTCAACTGAAGCATCTGTCGAATTGTATCTCTTTATAGCTTTTCTGATTGGGTTGATAATACTTGAATAAAGATTATTTACATATTCTCGTCTGTATTTATAATTTTCAAGCTCACATGAATAATGAGCTTGCCAGTGTGATAATTCTCTGAAGCTGCTTGGATTGGCAATGGGTATATTAATTATTTGTAGTTGTCTTATTTGTAAAGCTATCTCTTGCCAAATTTTTATATAAATTTCATTATCATCTTCTACTTTAGATTTTTTGGTGGCAACATCAATCATAATACTTTTAATAGCCTCAAGATTTTTCAACAATTTGTCAACTTGAGAAATATCAAAATTAAATGAATTATTGTTTGATTTCAGATTTAAATCATATAAATAATTTTCAGCTTTATAAATTATATCCGAGTAAAGTTCATAAACATATTTTTTACGTGCTTGCGTATTCAGACTTTTATCATCATAAAAATCATACCACTCCCCAAGCGTTTCAAATGTGTTAATATTTCTAACATTCAAATTATCTTCATTCAGAAAATCAATCGTTATATCTATTTCTTGGTAAATCTCTTGATAGTATTCTTCTTCATCCCAAACATTTGATTGATTAGTGGCAATATCAATCATTATTGATTTTATTTTTTCAATTCTGTCTAGAAATTCTTTGATTTTTTCAGGTTTCATGAATTATCTTGAAATCTATGACTACAAATACTATGGGTAACTATCTAGAGAAATATATTTATTTCTGAACTTCTAGCTGCTTTAGCAGTTCGAGAAGCAACTTGATTTGTGCATCTCGATTGTGATACCACTCTTTTGACCAAATTCGATGAATCTGCCAATTCATTTTCTCCAAAACCATTCTTCGCAAACGGTCGCGATCGCGTGCTGTAGAATATTTATTATAAGTAAATCCATCACACTCTATACCTAATATAAATTCATTGATTTGCTGTTTGTTTTTGACTGCTAAATCAATCGGATAACTGGAAGCACCTAAAGATGTTTCTACTTCGTATCCTTCTTTTTGGAGAGCGTATGCAATATCTTGTACTAGAAGTGAATTAGAACTAGAAATAAGAGAAATTGTTTCTTCAGTTTTTTCTCTTTCAACCTGCTGAATATACTCGAAATACTCTTTAAAACAAATTACACCCTCGCTATAAACTCCAGACAGCATATCAGGTGTAATTGATGCCACTAATATAAGTTTGTGTTTTGCACGGGTTATTGCGACATTTAATCTTCTTTCCCCTCCTTGTGAATTAATAGGACCAAATTTTCTTTCAAATTTCCCTTCTTTATCTCTTCCATATCCAAAGCTAAGAATAATTACATCCGCTTCATCACCTTGCACGTTTTCTAAGTTTTTGACAAAAAATTTCTCAGAGTCATCCCGACAAAACTCTGCTAACTCATCATTATCTTGGGTTAATTCTTCTATTTTTTTCTGGATAGCACTTGCTTGTTTTTTGCTGAATGCAATTATACCAAGACTAAGATTTATATTCTGTTGAACATGACATAGAGTAAGTTCTGTTACTGTCTCAATTTCCTTTATGTTCTGACCTTTTTTACCGGGTTCGTACACTCCATCTCGAACATGATGAAAGCAAACTCCCCGATTCTTATCTCTTACAGGACTTGGAAACGTAACAAGCTTTGATAGGTAAAACTTCTTATTTGAAAAATCTATTAAACTTTCATCTTGGCTACGATAGTGCCATTTTAAAGTAAACTCCTTCATAAATTTTCCGCATTCAGCTAAAAAACTCTCATAAGGTGCTTCGTTTTGATTCTCATCATCATCGTCAGAAGTAATACCAGAAAAAAACGAAGATGGAGGCATCTGTTGCATATCACCAACAACTATTACTTGTTTTGCCCGCATTACAGATGAGATAGCATCTTCCGTACGAATTTGGGATGCTTCATCAAATATTACAACGTCAAAAAGAACTAACTCAGGAGGAATATACTCACTTACCATCAAAGGATTCATTAACCAGCACGGTTTGAGTGCTAAAACTAAATCAGAAGCTTTCTGAATAAACTGTCTTATTTCGTCATGCTTTCTTTGCTTTAGAGTTTCTTGATCAAAATATGAGATTGTTGGTCTTGCATCGTTTTCTTGAAACCAATTGTCACGCTTTTCAGCATAGAGCTATAGTAGTCTTACTCTTGCAAATACAAATCGTTTCTCT
>CAKZYM010000951.1 GCA_937884685.1 uncultured Calothrix sp. | reverse complement strand
AAAAAATAACTTTATATTCCTATCATCCCATACCGCGAGCATTTATTATCAAATTTTTTAATTCAAATAAATTAGTAATTCAATTTTTAATTTTAATTTGAGTGAATAAAATCGGGAACTGCATTTTCCTCAACAATATAATGCAATTCCCGATTTCTTAACCTTTACTAAAAATCCGATAGTACAACCAGGTACTAAATTCCTTAATCGGGAAAAAGATGTACGTTAGAGGATTAACAGTAACAATAACATTGCGAAAATCTCTTCGAGCTAAAAACATAATTCCCTTAGCAACCTGTTTCGCTGACATAACCCCATAAGGATTCAACTGACTTTTGAAAGGTCCCAATATCAACTTCCGAACCGTACAAGGGGAATCCAACCTTTTCAAAGTAATAATATTCCCCAAAGTTCTTTTACTCAACTCATACAAAGGACTCAAAGCAGGGGATACTTCAGCTTCGGATGTATTAATCCAAATTTCCTTCGTTGCTTTTGCATCCGCTCCAGTTACAGTAGAGAAAAATAAATCCATTAATCTCACCGCTGAAAACGTATTTACTTCAAAGGATTTATCAATATCAGAACCACTCCGACTACCATAAACATTGACTCCGTGGTTAATAATCAAAATATCAACCTTGCGTAAATGCTCTAATAATTCAGATTCTTGACCGGATTCCCAAGCTAAAGCTTTAACTCTCGGTTGTTCTACAATATTTTCGGGATTAGTAGTTAACGCAATCACCTTGGCATTTTTTGCAATCAACTCTGTAGTTAAAGCTTGTCCCAAACTACCGGATGCTCCAGTTAGAGCGACGGTTTTACCTTTTACAGAAAGTGCAGTTCCCAAAACTTTATCAACTAAAGGAAATACACCACTATAATAAGCGTTTACGTCATCAAAATGATGCCTCCAATGGTAGGTTCGATTTACCCACCATACAGAAGGAATTACATCCAAAGCTCCCGGTCTATGAGTATAGTCGGTTTCAACCTTTCCTAAAAAATATCTTAACGATGCTCCATAAAGAAAAGTAGCAGCGTAAAGTACACCCAACCATAACCCTACCGGACGAAATATAATTGCGATCGCACTGATTACGATGAGAAGCAAAATCGATTCAACAATGTCGTGATAAAGCTGAGAATCTTTATAAGCTTCCAAAGAAATAATCGATAAATCTCGTTTGTAAACTTGATGATGCTTATTATGCCATTTCGATAACCATTTTACCTGATGACAAGCAGCGTGATAGCTATCTCTAACCACCTCAGCAATCAAAATTGAGAGAAATCCCCAAGCAGCGAACTGTACACCAGCATACATCGCTACAACCCAATTAATTTGTAATCCTGCTCCCATCACGGTTTCAATCTCAGCTAACGTTTATATTATGTATTTTTGTTAAATACACCATATATTTTATTTATCACTTAAGAAGCAGGAATATTAAGGATACATAGGAACAGTTTAATATTCTCCGATGGTAGGATACTAAGAAACGGGAAAAACAATAACGTATCCGTAATTAGCGCTTAGAAGATGGTAGCGGTGAAAAAAAATTTAGTTAGAAGATTATATATTTTTATCTGTATTTGGTTAATCGTAATATCAAGTTTAGTTTTTTCTAATATTTCTCATGCTCGGATAACTAACCCAATTCCCGAAAAAATCGAAAAATCCAAATTAATTATCGGTTTTGAAGAGATAGCTCAAATTCCCGGTAGTGGAACCGGAAGAAATAAGGTTGCTCGATTAAATTTTTTAACTAATGCTGGTGATGGTAGTGGTAGATTATTTGTTAATGATATGCGAGGGAAACTGTATGTAATTAACAACGGTAAAGTTGATTTATACATGAATTTTCAAAATTTAGTTTGTTCTGGATTTAGCTATCAAACTAACCAACAGGGTTTTGGTTATTTTGCTTTTCATCCAGATTTTGCTAATAATGGGCTTTTCTATACAGTTCATACTGAAGAGAAAAATAATCGGACTACAGATTTTACTATTAAAAAAAGAATCTTTGACAATGAAAATAAAACTATTGAAAGTTCTCACCACGATGTAATTCTAGAGTGGAAAGCTAATAATCCTGCTGCAAATTATTTTACAGGAAGATTTCGGGAAATAATGCGTGTTGAGGAACCTTATGAAGACCATAATGTTGGACAATTAGGATTTAATCCCAATGCTAAACCTGGAGATAATGATTATGGAATGTTGTATATTGCTTTAGCTGACGGAGGTAGTGATGGTTTTCCCGTCAGCGAAACAGACCCCCTCGACAACGGACAAAATTTAAATACACCTTTGGGTAAAATTCTGAGGATAAATCCAAATGGTAAAAACAGTGCTAATGGTAAATATGGTATTCCAGAAGATAATCCTTTTGTTAATGATGGAGATTCAACATTAGGGGAAATTTGGGTTTATGGTTTACGAAATCCCCATCGTTTTAGCTGGGATACTGGTGGTAATGGTAAAATGCTGGCTGCTGATACCGGACAAGCTTTTATTGAAGAAGTGAATCTGATTGTTAAAGGTAGTAATTATGGATGGGGAAATCGTGAAGGGACTTGGGTTATCAAAGAAGATAACGATTCGGAACTTTTTGATTTACCTAAAAATGATGCCAGGTATAATTACACCTATCCGGTAGCTCAATATGACCACGATATTCCCGTTTCTTATGAGGGTTTTTATGCGATTGCGATTACCGGTGGTTATGTATATCGAGGTAAAGCTATTCCCGAGTTAGTTGGTGAATATATTTTTGCTGATTTTGGTAGCGATGCTCGTTTTTTTCACGTACCTGTAGATGAACTTGTAAATGGTAAGCAAGCACAAATAAAAGAGCTTAGACTTTTTGATGGTCAAAAATCAGCTAGTTTTTTAGAAATTATTGGTAGTAAACGTTCTGATGTCAGATTCGGGATAGGTGAAGATAAAGAAATTTATGTCACATCTAAGAGCGATGGAAAAGTAAGGAAACTCGTATCTGTGAAGAATAAGGGAGTAACGAGTAACGAGTAGTGATTAGCGAGTCAGATTTTAATTTTACTGTAAAATAATTTCAGCATTTTTATCCGAGATTTAAATATTCCTTTCCACAGAAGAAACAAAAAATCAATAAAATTAGATTTTCTCAATTACCTGTCTTGGAAATTTGCACTCGCAGAGATTGCTCCGCTTACATGGGGGAAACCCCCAAGACCGCAATTACCAATTACCAATTGAATTATAAAAATGATAAAAAATAATTTCCGAATAGCTACATACAGTTTATTGTTTGGCTTATTGAGTTTACAGTCAAGTTGTGGAAATAATATTTCTGCTAATACATCTAAAACATCGGATATTGTTGATGATAATAGCAAGGTAGAAAAATTATTTGATGGACTCAAGTTTACGGAAGGTCCGGTTTGGAATCCCGAAGGCTTTTTACTTTTCAGCGATATTCCAGCAGATACTATATATAAGTGGAATACTAAAGATAAAAATCAAAATCAAAATAAACCAACTATATTTCGTCGTCCTTCTGGAAATACCAATGGTAATGCTTATGATAGTCAAGGACGTTTAATTAGCGCTCAACATAATCGTAAATTAACCCGGACTGAAAAGGATGGTAAAGTCACCGTTCTAGCAGAACGTTATAACAATAAGCTTCTGAATAGTCCCAACGATATTGCTGTGAAGTCGGATGACAGCATTTATTTCACCGACCCTCCCTACGGAATCAAAAAGGAAGAGGAAGAATTAGGATTTTATGGTATCTATCGTTGGGATAACGGTAATCTAACTTTGTTGAATAAAGAAATGGTTCGTCCCAATGGAATTGCTTTCTCTCCCGATGAAAAGAAGTTATATGTCAGCGATTCGGAGAAGTTACATATTCTAGTTTTTGATGTCAAACCAGATGGAACTTTAAGTGAAGGTAAAGTATTTGCTGAGTTACCCGGTTCTACAGATAAAGGTGTACCTGACGGAATGAAAGTAGATAATAAAGGTAATGTTTACTGTACCGGTTCCGGAGGTGTTTGGATTTTCTCCCCAACTGGTAAACTTCTCAATAAAATAAGCGTTCCTGAGAAAGCCACAAATTTAGCTTGGGGAAATCAAAATTATCAAACACTTTATATCACTGCTGGTAATAGCGTTTATCGGATTCTATTAAATGCTGTGGGAAATAAGTAAGAAGTAGCAAGTAGGGAAGAGTTAATTAATAATCCAATTGCTTTGATATTGGAATTTTTCTAGTTATATATTTGATTAATTTGTTTATTTTGTGACAACGTAAATTTATAAAATCCCAGCGTTTATCTCAATATAAATACTGATTTTGCACTTTTAAAGTGTTTTTAGTTACTAATTTGTATCTTGAATTATTCTGATGTAAGTTTAAATGAATCTAGTTTCTAATGGTGAAACATGACTAATTGGTTATGATACGAGTAATAAATCGGATTGGTGCCAAGTACTAAGTAACAAGCAGTCACTTACGGTTGTTTGCTATTTAATCGTTAAATTAGTTGAGCGAAAAATATTTTTAGCAAAAGGCGATTGTAATTAATCGGATTAAGGGTAAAGCTAATTTAATCTTCTCGGAATCAAGAAAAGACATATTATAGTCATTCTCAGATAAGCAGATTATAAAGAACTGATATAACTAGCCATCGAATATTCCTATTACAAAGCCCAGTCAATTATGATTAAGCTTTTATCATGGAGCAGTAAAAATAAATATTCATCGCTATATCAAGCTTAAACATTTACTATTACTTTGTTTGGGATTGTTTTTCGCAGTTGTTTGCTATTTAATGGTTAACATTAATATTTCAGAAAAAATGACAATCAAGAAAATCAATTACAAAGGTTGGAAAGATTCCTATAGTCTGAGTAACTCTGAGGTAGAAGCAGTTATAGTTCCAGCGATTGGCAGAATAATGCAGTTTCGCTTTCTTGGTGAAGAAAATATATTTTGGGAAGATTCTCAGATATACGGTAAGATACCAAATCCAAATCCTAAATCAGAAGAGTGGGATAATTTCGGTGGTGATAAGACTTGGCCAGCACCTCAATCTAAATGGGAATCAATTACAAATATCAGTTGGCCACCACCAGTTACTTTTGATTCGGTACCGGTTCAAATCAAAGCTGAAAAAAACGAGTTGATGTTAATTTCTGAAGTTGACCCGTTTTATGGAATTAGATTTGAAAGGAAAATCACTCTGGAACCAAATCTACCAATCATGAATATCACCACCACTTTTGAAAAGGTCAAAGGTGATTCACAGCAAGTCTCGGTTTGGACGATTACTCAATTCAATGAACCAGTTTCTGTTTTCGCTAAAATTCCTGAAAATTCAATTTTTCCTCAAGGTTATAACAAACAATCGGATGAGTTACCAGCTAATTTGAAAATAGAAGACGGTATTTTATCTTTAACAAGGGATGAAAATAAGGCTCATAAAATCGGCAGCGATGCGAGTACTTTATTATGGATGGGTAAAAATGTCGCTGTTCGGATGGATTCGACCAGAATAGATAATGCAATTTATCCCGACAATAACAGCAATTCTGAAATTTACACTAATTACAATCCGAAAGCTTACGTTGAATTAGAATTCCTCAGTCCGTTGAAAACTTTGGAAGTAGGGGAAAAAATGGATTTAACGGTCAAATATACTTTAACCAAAACCACATCTGAGAATATTGAGGAGCAAGTAAGGGGAATTTTGGGAAGATAATTCAACTTTACTTCCCACGGAAATTATCCATATATCAAATCCTATATTTTGCGTATCGCACTTCTCAATCCCTAAGATAAAAATATGTTGGATGGATATCGAATCAATTTACCTCATAATTTGCTCGTAAAACGAATACCAAAAAAATAATATTGTCAATACCAATATCTGAATCTGAGATTTTTAGTATTTTAAATCACAGTCAACTTTACATTTATTAATTTGAGCATCAAGGATTTTCCAATTTTTTTCTTTCGATTTATCTCGATGTAATATACGTATAGTACAAATATCAAGTTAATTGCTGCTTTTTATGAGGTTAATTGATTGATTTTCAA
>CAKZYM010000950.1 GCA_937884685.1 uncultured Calothrix sp. | reverse complement strand
AAATCTGATGGTAACTAAAGATATTTATCTTAGAAAATAGTAAATTCATAAAAAAATGTATTATAGCTGCAAAAATTCTTTCGGTGTTTTTTGATAACCGCCAAATTTTTCTAAATATGACAGGATAGAAGTACCAAAAGGGTCTTGAGAAACTCGACCGGTAACTAATAAATCAACAACTTTATCGGGACCTTTGAGATGAGCGGCTGCAATTATTCCTGAAAGAGTAATTTTGATTGTTTTGGATTTTCCATTCTCGTTAAAAGTCTTTACTTGAGACAAATAAGATTGAATAGATTTACCTCTTTTATTCATCAAGTAATTAATATCTTGCCAATAAACACCAAAAGCTTCACGAATTGCTTGCTCTTGAACTTCAGGAGAATTTAGAAAATCAGATTTACGATTAATACCATTTTTCCCCGTCCAAGTACTTCGCCAATAATTTTTATCAGCACCATTACCAAAGTAGGATGAAGCTTTGTAATAACCAAGTCGAATCAGTAAAATTTCTGCAAATTGGTATTTACCAAGAAAATAAAGTTGTGGATTAACAAACTTATATTGTCTTGAATCTCCCGATGCTAAACCAGTTTCCCGCTCTCCTAAAGCTTCAAGCATATCGCGGAAATTCCCCTGGTTTTTTCGGGATTTTTGTTGAGAATAAAGGTTAACTACCGTTTCTGATTGGCTATATTTAGACTGATTGATAAAAAAGCTATCGTTAGATACTATCTGAGATAATAAAAGGAATTCTATATACATCTGTTATTGATTTATCTATTAATGAAATTTAAATTAAATAAAAGTCTATCAATATCAGCAATAAATTAGTAATTTTGCTTGTAAATTTCATAATAAAATTATTTAAATATGTAGATTGGGTTAAACACGAATAGTAATTCGTATCGAAAACTAGCCTATAAACTTATAAATTAGGTTCGTAGCACAACTACTAACAGATTTTATCCGCAATTTTAATGTTGGGTTATGGTGCAATTTATAATTTATCTGTTAAGAATCATCATTGTAAAAGCACCGGGAGCGCAACCTACAATAATTATCTCTCTTCACTCTTCCTCTACGGCTTTTATACCCACACAATTGATAAATCTAAAACAAACCCTGGTAATACATCTTCTCCGGATAAAATTTTAGGAGAATCAATAACTTCAACACCTTGTCCTTGACGATAAATTTCTACCCGACGAGTTTTTCTATTAAACAGCCAGCCTAATTTAACACCCGCAGCCATATACTCTTGCATCTTTTCTTGAGTATCTTTTAAACGGTCGGATGGGGACATTAATTCTAATACAAAATCTGGAGCGATAGGAGGAAACTTTTCTCGCTGTTCTTCGCTAAGTGAATTCCATCTATCTAACTTTATCCAAGATATATCGGGAGAACGTTCTGCATTATTAGGAAGTTTAAAACAGGTTGAAGAATCAAATACTTTACCAAGTTTAGTTTGACGATTCCAAATTACAAATTCCGCATTCATTTCTGAATTACGATTTCCTGTTTCTCCCCCGGTTGGTGGCATTATAATTAACTTTCCCCATTGATTGCGTTCAAATTTAATATCAGGATTATCCTGACAAAGTTGATAGAATTGCTCGTCAGTAAGTTTAAGAATGTTATTAAAGTTGATAGTAATGGCAGTCATGAGATTTTAGATTTTAAATTCTTTAATTAACTCGATTTAATTATATTCTATCTATGATATTGGTGATAAAATTTTATTTTTATAAATGCATTTATAAATAATAATATTTTTTGTAGGTTGGGTTAGACACGACAATAAACTTTATTAGTAGCAATAATTTTGAATTCGTGTCGTAACTCAACATCAAGTTGACTGATAAAGCGACATTATTAAATAACTTTATATTACTAATTTAAACTCAACAAAAGGTGTAGTTAACTTTCCAGTCCAAAACAAATTTTCATTCTTATCCTCAGTTCCTATACCTAAACGCTTATTTGAATAATTATTATTAGTATAGGTAAAACTAATTCTATAGGTTTTGTTCAACTCTAACGATTGATAACACCAACCACCACCATAATTAGCATAAAAAACTAAATCAAAAAATTGATTACCGGCTTTGCAAAGACAAGTATCGGGAAATAAAAACGTATTTTTACCTGGTTTTGATAAATAAACATCAGACATTCTTTCCTGTCCTGACCAATCATTACCTAAATACTTTGAAGCAATAATTTCACCATCCCCTGATATTATCTGCGGTTCAATAGTGTAATAAACGCTGAAATAATAGGCTTTATCTGTTTTATTAAAGATTTGAATTCCACCAAGATGGAATTTTGCAAATGATGACCATATTCTTTTTAAACTAATTTCTGTATATGGAATTAAATTTCTGAATATAATATCATTAACTTCGATAGAATCACTTTTGAATTCTATTGGTTGAAGCAAGTTAATATGAATAAATTTTGTTGCCAGTTTATCTCTAAATATTTCTAATGGTTCTTGAGAATTAATTATTCTGTAGTCTTCGTATATGTATGATGGTGGATTGCAATTCAGGTTTTGATTATGATAAATAAAACGCAATTGATAAGTTCCTGGTTTTAATCCTTTAAAATTGCAAGATGCAGATACAATATATTTTTCATAGCTAAGTACAAGAGTAGAAAATTTTAAATCTAGTAAATTATCTTCCCAATAAACCTCTGCTGCAAAATCTAGATTTATTTCACCCTTAAATCCCGATTTAAGTAATCTCCAATTAGCTATATTGTTTTGAATAGTTCTGTTAATTTCAATTTCTGATTCAAAAACTTCATCATCTCTAATTATCTCGATAAGGTAAGCATCATCTCGAAATAAAAAAGTTGTATTTATAAAACTCTTAATTTTTATAGCAAGCTCAATTGAAGCAACGTCGGATTGCTTTTGTGGAATGGTAACAGCCATATTTTCTGGTTGCTGAATTTCCATAGAAATACCGCTACCTTCAACAGGATTTTGATTCTTTTTTCGAGCATTGGCTGTTTTTCGCCGCTTTTTTCTACCCATTGTTTACAATCCTGTTGTAATATCAAGTTCGGATAATTACGAACATGAAAACTCAATTCCTTGTTGATGTTAAAACTTGATTATTCTGCTCTACAATACATTCGGTAAATTCTCGCTTCAATGCATTAAATAATGGACAAGCTGGTTGGTCTTGTAAGTTATCCGGTTTGCTCCAGGTAAATGGTGCTTTTTTGGCTGCTGATATCCACAACAATCTTTTTGCTCTGGTCATCGCTACGTAAAGCAAGCGGTATTCTTCGGCTATTTTCAAATGTTTTGCTTGTTCCCATGCTTGGGTTACGTCGGGTAATCTTGTTTCACCGTGTAGTGAAGCACGGATTTGAGCGCGAGCTACTTCTGATAAGGTAAAGTCACCGAGGAATTTTCTTTGTGGTGGTACCCAAGTTTTACCGGGGATTAAGTTCTCGTGCAAAAATGGCAAAAATACGTAATCCCAGTCTAATCCTTTTGCTTTATGCATGGTGATGATTGTCAGCTGATTCGGTCTTGTGTAACGTGCTTCTGAATCTTCTGTGTCTACTGGTTCAAAGCGTTCGGAAGTGACGATTTCGCTGAGGGTTCCTAACATTTTCCCCATTGAAATCTCACCTGCGATTTGCTTGTTGATTCTTTCTGAAAGTTTATCTGCTGTTGCTAGTTCGGCTTGTTGGTAATCTAGTTTGAGAGCAATAAAAGATATTAAATGATAAATCGGTAGCTCTAAACGAGCGTTGAGCAATTCACGACAAAAATCAGCGGTTTTTTTGACTGCTTCGGTTTGTGCTGGTGCTAGGGGAGAAGGATATAAAAATTCCTCGGGTAAGGAAGCTAATGCGTTTAAATCCTGTGGTTCGATTAATCTTCGTTTTACTAAGACCCCTAAAGCAGCTTTGAGAAAATCCGGTGAATGAGGTCTATCGCAAAATTGTAGAATTGCCAATATTTCTTCTGGTACGTGGGAATGTCGGTCTTGTTCGCTTACGTCATAAAGTAAAATATTGTGCTGTTTACAAATTGGTCTAAGTGCTTCGCTCAACCAGGTTCCTTGACGGTTTTCTCTAACTAATATCGCTGCACTTCCGTTGTTTTCGTTATCTCCTGGAAATAATTCAACAATTCTTTTTGACAGTAATTCAACGGTGTTATGAATATCTGTAGGAGTACAAATTTCTACTCCTCTTCCTACTGCTGCTGGGTTTGCGTTTGGTTGTGGGTCGTTTGGGTCAACTGGGAGAATTCTTTGATAGCGGAAAGGGAGAGAAGGAGGGTGTGAAGAAGAATTAAGTTTGCTTTGATAAAGACTATTTACCCATTCGAGAGCAAAGTTTGCAGTTTCGATAATAATTCTACTGCTTCTTCCTGCTTGATCCATAGTTGCCAAACGCGATTGAGAATCACATTCCTGACAAAATTGACGAAAATAAATCGGGTCAGCAGGTGTAAAAGTTGAATTAATTGCTTGATTTGGGTCACCAACACGAATCAGGTTGATTTGGGAATTGGAGGAAGAGTTAGGAGTTATGAGAGCGGAGGGAGCGGAGGAAGCTGAGGAAGCTGAGGAAGAAAAAAATTTATTTGCTTCCCCTGCCTCCTCTGCTACCTCTGCCTCCCCTGCTCTCCTCTCTTCTCCACTCGCTAATATCTCCAACAACTGAGTCTGTAACGGACTAGAATCCTGTGCTTCGTCTTCAAATACTGCAAATATTTGTCTTTGTTCGATTTTTCTAGCGCTTTCGTTTTCTAATACTCGCAATGCTGCTAATATCATGTCGTCGTAGTCAATAAAATCTCTATCGCGCATCAAGGTTTGATACTGTTCGTATAGTCCGGCCCCGATTTTCAAGATTTCATATGCATCGGTACTTTGATAACTTAATTGATGTAAATCTTCGGGTGTCATTCCCGAACTTTTTGCTTCATGAATTACCGCTGTTGCGAGTTCTGGTAATACTTCTGTACGTAAAACCGATTGACGACGCAATCTTTCGGTTTCTTCTCCGTCAAACTGCATTCCTTCCATTAATTTAGCGTACAGTTTGGGATTATTTGCAATCCATTTTTCAACTGCTGTTCTGACAAAACGATGGCTTTGATTTGGGGTAATTAAAGTAGCAAAATCTAATTCTAAACCCGATAATTCGGGATGACGACTGGCAATATTTAACGCTAAACCATGTAGCGTAAATACCATGAAACCCGTTTGAGGTAAAGATAAATCTTCTCTTAAATATTTACGAATTTTAGCTTTAATATTAGCAGCAGCAGAACGAGTAAAGGTGACAACTACCAGTTGACGACGAATTCTGGGACGCAAAGAGTCAGTGTTTTCGTATTGACGAGCAATCGCAATTGCAGCAGCAGCAGCCATTCCCGTTGATTTCCCCGCACCTGGTACTGCAGATACTGCTAGAGGACCACTCGTCCAGTCAGCCATCGGCTGTTGTCCGATACGTAAAGAATTACGAATATTTGCAATCTCTGTATGACGCGAAGATGCATGCAAAGTAGGTAATCGCGAGGCTGACAAAGGATTTTCTGGCACTGAACTCGTTACATTAGCGTCTGACATATGGGAAGTTAAACTGTAGATTTTCTATATTAAAAATAAATATTGAGGTCAAGAAGAATATAAGCTGCTTAGATTCCTCAGTTAGTTAATAATTCAATGATGACAAATAGAAAGCTTAATTTACATTATTTGGGTTTAACTTTTTTTATTTCACTGGCAATTATTTTACGCTTTTGGAATTTAGAACTCAAACCTTTGTGGATGGATGAAGTTATCACCGCTATCTTTAGTTTAGGTAAAAATTATAGTTCTATTCCTTTAGATATAGTATTTCCTTTAGAAAAGTTAAGGGATATTTTTAGTTATCAACCAGGGGTAAGCTGTCCGCAAATTGCTCATAATATCGCTACAGAATCTACCCACCCACCGCTATTTTTTTGTGGAATGTATTCTTGGTTGGGATTGGTAACTCCCCTGGGAAATGACTGGATAAATAAATTGCGATCGCCGTCTGTATGGTTTGGTATTGCGTTGGTTCTGGCGATATATTTTCTTAACAGATTGGCTTTTTGTCGTAAAGCTGGATTAATGGGTGCTGCTTTTATTGCTGTTTCCCCTTTTGCGGTTTATTTATCCCAAGAAGCACGACATTACACTTTACCAATGTTGATGATAAGTTTATCTTTGCTAGCATTTATGCAAATTCAGCGAGATATTTTTCAAAGTCAGCAGGTGAAGGTTAGACTTTGGATTTGGTTATTATGGACTGTTATTAACATTATTTCTATTTACATTCACTATTTCTGTATTTTTGCTTTTATTGCTCAAGCTGCAACTTTATTACTGCTAATTTGGAAAAAGCTAAAAAGTTTCAATTCCCAAAAAGTCTGGTTAACGCTAATTTTCTTAAATGTTAGTGCGGTTGTAATTGCGATTATTCCTTGGTTTGGGGTAATGCAAAATCATTTAAACCGCTCGGAAACAAGTTGGTTACCTACTCCCCAACACATCGAACCGCTATATCAAACTTTGATTAGTTGGGTTGTAATGGTAATAATGCTACCTGTAGAAGGACAGACTTTAGCAATTACGATTCTTTCAGGTTTGCTAATGTTGCTATTTGCGGGTTGGTTGGGATGGAAAGTATTTAAAGGAATCAAGCTGTTATTACAAGAACCCACAACTCGTTTATCAACTCAAACTTTATTAATTTTCACAACTCTGGTTTTATTAGAAATATTTACGATTTCCTATATTCTCGGTAAAGATATCACGGTTGCACCCCGCTATAATTTTATTTACTATCCCAGCTTCAGCGCTTTAATAGCAGCTAGTTTGATTCGTGAAAACCTTAGTGGGAGCATCTTGCTTCCTGGGAATCAAAATAACTTGCTATCAGGAAAGAATAATACTTTAATTCCTGAAGATGTCTCAAGCGAGCAAGATGCTCGCACTAAAAATTCAAAAAGATTAAACTCTATCAAATCCAAAATTAAAAATTTTCACCGGTCGGGTGTGGATAATCAAATCCCAATTATCTTAGCCATTGGCCTTATCAGTTGTATCTTTGTTGTATCTAACTTTGGTTTCCAAAAACCATATCTACCCCAGCAAGTAGCGCAAAATATTTATCAAGACAAGAGCATACCTGTGATGGCTGTAATGGCTTATCGAAGTTCCCAAGATATAGCTTTGGGATTAAGTTATGCTTTAGCTTTAGAAACAGAAACCCGCAGCTTCAAAGATAAAAGTAATCATACAGCCGCTTCAGAATATTCTAAATTTGCCTTTTTAAATCAAAAAGATAGCTGGGATGCCATCTTTGATAAGCTTTCCAAATTACCCAGTCAAAATATTTCTCAATTGAACTTATGGATATTTGCACCGGGAAGAAGAAAACGCGATTATCCCGATAACCTTAAAGTATCCAAATTGTTATCTTGCAGTATTGATAAAAATCAGCATTATCGGATAGGTATTCCCTATCAACTTTATCGCTGTAAAAAATAAGCTGAGGTTAAAGGTCAGAGATTGATAAACATGATTATAAAAGCTTAATTACTTCTAGCTGTGATACACCCTAAAATTAGTCCAGATTGTTTAATCGAATAATTTTCTGTGATTAACCTTAATTATTCTACAATTACTGACTTTATTTCTATCAATTCTGCTTGAAAGCGAGCATTTGATTTCTTTTAATTGCATTCATCTGGCATATCTTCAGGTGCAATATATTCTTCTTCTATTTTTTTATTCACTTTTTTCTCTGCTTCTTTCTCTACTGTTTTCTCTAATTGATTTTTCAGTTCTTGCAATTCTCTAATAGCAGTACTGCTTCTGTTCTTACTAATGTTAGAGATAGCGCTTTTCAAAACCCGGATAACTTCTTGTTCTTTCATGTCTAACTAAATTATTCGACTGGTTGATTATCATAAAATAAAATAAGTATTTATAACAGTCACCCATAGTATATATTCTGCATACAGCTACAGCCTAGTACAGCACGGCTTAAGGGACTTCCAATAAAAAAATAATCAATCGCTTTGGTGAGCAGAGGGAGCAGAGGGAGCAGGGGGAGAAGAAATCTGATAATCGTAGTTAGATGCAGGAATTGATTAATTTAATTTTTGGATGTCTCTAAATAAAGCAACCATTAAAAATGGCTGAAAAGCCTAGAAAATCAAACTTTTTGTCTTGGAAATTTGCACTCTTCGAGAAAGCTGAGCCGCACGCTTCGCGTGAACGCTTACATGGGGGAAACTTCCAAGACCGCAATTTCCGCTACTTATTACTTATTACTTTTTACTTTTTACTTCTTACTTCTTACTTCTTACTTCTTAAAGCGGGGGTGAAGTTTTAAGGCTTGCTAAATCTCATTCTTACACCATTCTCAACCAGAGCCGAAAGCTGATGAAATGTATTATCAGGTGGAACTTGGAAGAATGAACACACTATTCTGCATAATAGCTACACATTCCTCCCATAAGTAAGGAGAAGGGACGGGGTGAGGTTCTTGTCTCTTGTATTACTTTGCACAAAACTGAATTGCAATTTATGGAGAAAAATGTAAAGTTTTGTAAAGATATAGGCGGAATTTGGGATTACGTCTGACAGTCTCACGAAGTGGAAAAATCAAACCCATTGCAGGAGCAACCGTGCGAAAGCAACGTCCGATATATCATTCGTTTTTCAGTTATATATTAGCATTACGCATATGGCATATTCTGATGGTTTAAACGAGCAACTCAACCAGTTAGCAACAGAAGTTTGTCAGCATCCCCCTGGTAGTCTGAAACGACAGCGGTTGTTAAATCAGCTGATTTATCAAATGCAACAGTCGGGAAAAATTTGGTTGGGTGGGGATATTATTTCACAATATTATGAAGATGCATTACAGCAAACTTGGTTTTGGTTTTGCAGAAGTATCAATAAATATGATGTATCTCAAGCTAATGTAATTACTTGGTTTAATGCTCATCTTAAGTTCAGACTTTTGGATATTCGTCAACAAATCGCGATAGACAATAAAACCCGAACAAATAAGTCAGAAAATGAAGAATTAAACTTTATAGATCCAGTCGATAACTTACCTGCACCTGACAAACCACAACCTATTTTAGAAGAAACTTTAGAATGGATTGAGACACAGGGTAGCGAATTGCGTCGTCTCCACGTTCGCTCATCTCCACATATTAACTGTCAGGTATTATTTCAAAATAAATTACCACCAAATGAAAAAACTTGGCGGGAATTAGCCGAAAAGTTTGGAAAAAGGGAAAGCACTCTCAATCATTTCTACAACCATAAATGTCTTCCTTGTCTGTTAGCTTTTGGTCGCGCGCAAGGATATATAGACACTTAGCAAAAATATAGTTTACTATTACGGTATTTACTTATGAATCTCTCAACGCAGCAGCTAACTATTTCCGTTCCCATCACTGAAGCTAACAGGATCAAAGCAAGTAATTTTGCTCAAGAACAATCCGATTCGGAAAAAGCAAAGCAAGTTTACCATAATACTTTAGCGGTATTGGTAACTAATAACTATTTACAAATGTTGGATGTATCGACTTCACTACAACATAGTTATAGTTGGAATGCTGTTGCGAGAGTAAGTACCGATATTGCTGACTTAAACTTACCTCTGATAGGACATTTAGAATGTCGTCCAATATTAGACTCGGAGGATACTTGTTATTTTCCTAAAGATACTTGGAATAATCGTATCGGTTATGTTGTGGTGCAGTTTGATAAATCTTATAAGCAGGGAACTTTATTAGGGTTTGTACCGCAAGTCAGCAGTACTAAACTTGATATCAAGCAACTGCAATCTCTGGATGATTTATTTATAGTTTTACATTCCGATGAAACTGTAGTTCAGTTGAGTAATTGGCTAGAAAATATTATTGATGAAGGTTGGAGCAACGTTGAATCAATAATTGGGAAAAAAGCCATAAATCCTGTTTTTGTATTTGCCGATATTCCTGATGAAGATATAAAATCTCATAAAATTGAGGATGCTGTGGGACGATTGTATGCTGCTCAAGATGAGATAGAGAAAGTTGATTTAGATTCCGAAAAAGCTTTAATTCATTTATTAAAAAATACTCTAAACGAAGAAATTCGCTGGAAAGCTGCTGAATTGTTGTGGGAAATTAATCCAGAAAACTCCGCTGGTGGTATTAGAAAAGCAGTTGATTTAGGAATGCATTTCGGTGAAAATTTAATTGCTTTGATGGTAGCAATTTTACCAAAACCCGACGGAAGCATGGCTATTTTAACTAGAGTTTATCCGGGTTATGGTGAAAATTATCTTCCTCAAGGATTGCAGCTTAGCGGTTTAGATGCCATCGGGAAGTCATTTTTTACAGTTTCATCTAGAAATAAAGATAATTATATTCAGTTTAAATTTACTGCTGAATTAGGAGATAAATTTAATATTCGAGTTGCTTTAAATGATGCTAATATTACAGAAAGTTTTGTCCTTTAGATGTTTACATAGTTTATCACTACCTGTATTTATTTCCATAAATAAATATCATCTTAGACACTAATCTAAAATGATTCTAAAAAAATATTTTCTATTTGTAGAGACGCGATTATTCGCGTCTCTATATTTGTAAGAAAATAGTGCAGTTTCCTGTAATTTACATCGTAAATAGAAACATTTACTTTAATTATCTATTCAACCCGTATAATTACTGTTATAAAATTAGACTAAAGCTTTAAGAAAGCATTACTTATAAACCGTCATGAACAAGTTAGTCGTACTAAATATTGACGAAGGTAGTTTCGAGCAAGGTTTTTCTGTAAGACTCGGAATTGGTGAAGACGGTCGCATACATTTTAGAAGCAGAGTTAATCTTCCTCCCGCACCAGAAATCCCTCGTTTATACAAGGAATGGCAAGATAAATACCGCGATTTGGGTGACAATGGTGAAAATAGGCAAATTGATATCCCTTCCACTCAAGTCACTCGTGTTTCTATCATTGAAGATGAAAGTGAAGCAAGAAATAAATTTGAAGACTATTTGTGTCGGTGGTTCTCTCAACTTTCCTGGAGAGAATTAAGGGTTTGTATAGAAGAAAGAACCCAGCCAGATGATTTTATAAGAGTAATTATTGATACAAATAATATTTATTTAAAAAAGCTTCCTTGGCATTTATGGCAATTATTTCACAACCGTTCTCATGCTGAGTTTGCTTTAAGTGCAAATTATGCACCTCCTACAGAACCTTTAAAACGTCCCGTTAAAATTTTAGCTATTTTTGGTGGTAGTCAGGGATTAGATTTGACTTCAGATAAAGAATTAATTGCAACATTAAATCGTCGGGGAGCAAAAGTTACTTGGTTAGAACAACCTCAAAAACAAAAATTAAATGAGAGTTTGTGGAATCAGCATTGGGATATTCTATTTTTTGCGGGACATAGTTCTTCTGGAGAAGAATGTAGAACCGGACAAATTCAAATTAATGATAGCGAGAGTATTTCATTAACGCTATTAAGAAATGCTTTAAAAACTGCGGTTAAAAATGGTTTAAAATTAGCAATTTTTAATTCTTGCGATGGTTTGGGTCTAGCCGATGAATTAATTGGTGTCAAAGTTCCGCAAATGATTGTAATGCGAGAACCGGTACCAGATGCAGTAGCAAGACAATTTCTAAAATACTTTTTAGAAGATTTTTCTCAAGGAAATTCTTTATATATAGCGGTAAGAAATGCACGTCAGCATCTCGAATGGATGGAAGAAGAATTTCCCTGTGCTTCTTGGTTACCTGTAATTTGTCAAAATCCCGCTGCACGTCCTTTGATGTGGGCTGAATCTCCAATGAAACATTTGAAGAAATGGGTTATTGGTGGAATTGCAACAACGCTTATTTTTGCTGGTTATTACATCCAAAAGAATATCTCTCCACAAAGCCTATCAGCTAATATTCAAGCAAATCCACCTCCCTCTATAAATTCCCCAGTAACTCTAACAAACTTGGGTGATAACTTTAGCTGGGGAGAAAAAATACTAATTAGCTATAATTCTAATCAATGGAAACAGAGAGGTATAGAAGCTTTTTCACAAAAGAATTATGAAGAGTCAATTCTGTATTTTGAAAAATCGCTGCGACTAATTCAAAATGACCCAGAAACATTGATTTATCTTAATAATGCTGTGGCAATGATACCTTCAGAAAGCGATAAGCTTCCGGCTTTACATATAGGTACTTCAAAACCTTGTGTTATTAAGAATCAGAAGCCTTTAAAAATCGCAGTGATTGCTCCAATTTTTGGTAATACAACAAATCAAATAAATGAAGAAATATTGCGAGGAGTTGCCCAAGCTCAGAATAAAACCAACAGAAGGTGTGGCATAAAAGGTAGGCTGTTACAAGTCATTATTGTTGACGATAAAGATAAGATTTCTACATCTAAAAAAGTAGCTAAAGAATTGACCAGTAATGAAGATATTTTAGCTGTAGTTGGTCATTATTCGAGTAAAGCAACCATTGCAACTGGAGAAGTTTATCAACAAAAACAGATGGTTGTAGTTTCTCCTACCAGCACTGCTGTGAGAAAATCTGCCAATAGAGACTATGGAATTAATTTAAATAAATATGTCTTCCGTACACCAACAAATGACGGAATTGCAATTAAAGATTTAGTTAATTATATGGTCAAAAAACTAGGTAAAACAGAAGCAGCTATTGCCTATGATTCTAGTGGTTCTTACAGCAAAACTTATCGTGAAGAATTAAAAAATCAACTGCAATCAGTTGAAAATGGTCAATTGATTAATCTTTCAGAATGCGACCTTTACAACAATGCTAATCTCGAAAATTGTGTAAAAATAGCTAATCAAATAGTAAATGTATTAGTGCTTGTTCCTGAAACAGGTGTAACTTTGAATAAGGCTTTGGGAATTTTAGATAGCAATAAGGCTTCAAATCTGACAATTTTCGGTGGAGATTCTTTGTATAGCAAAGCAGTAGAGAGTAAGGGTCAGAAAATCAAAAATTTTATGATTCCAATTCCTTGGTTTCAAAATGAATCTAATCCAAGCCCATTTGAACTTGATGCTCAAAAACTGTGGAATGCTCAAGTAAACTGGCGTACCGCTATGTCATATGATGCGACTATGACAATTGTTGAAGGTTTGAAACGCATTGATGGAAATCCAACTCGTGAAGAACTTCAAAAGGTGTTATCTTTACCGAATTTCTCCGCTCCCGGTGCAGTAGGAAATGTAGAATTTGATAAAAACGGTGACCGTAAAATTACTCGCGAAAACGATGCGGATATTGGGGTTATTGTTCAAGTGAAATGCGACCAACCACCATCTGGGAATTGTAAATTTGCTAAAGTTCTGCAACATTAGTTTGAGAAGAGGGGGAAGGGGACAAAGGGACAAGGGGACAAAGGGACAAGGGGAATTTAAACTTTGACTTTACTTATTCTTAACTCCTAACTCCTGAC
>CAKZYM010000949.1 GCA_937884685.1 uncultured Calothrix sp. | reverse complement strand
ACAGGCAACGGTGGTAATATCACCATCAATTCCCCCGTAATTACCGGTTTTGAAAACAGCGATATCATCGCCAATGCAGTAGAAGGTATGGGTGGTAATATTGACATTATAACGAGCGGTATATTCGGCTTAGAATTCCGCGAAGAACTTACAGAAAAAAGTGACATTAGTGCAAGTTCTGAATTCGTTGTTAGCGGTACGGTACAAATTAATAATCTTAGTATTGACCCCAGTTCTGGTTTAGTGGAATTACCCGTAGTATTAGCAGATTTATCTGAACAAATTGTGTCTGGATGTTCTAGTAATCGTAACAGTACTTTTATCGCAACTGGACGTGGTGGAATACCACATAACCCCAGTCAATTATCGAATTATTATTTTACATGGTTCAATATTCGCGATTTGTCAGCATATCAAAAACTGAATAATAATAATGCGAAATTTAGAACTATTTCGAGTAAACCAGCTATTGTAGAAGCTACTGACTTTGTACGTAATTCAAAGGGAGAAATTGAACTTGTTGCTCTTGAGAATAAACATTTTGTCACAAAACAAATATCTGAGTGTAGCGGATAGAATACCTAAATAACGGGACATAGATAAAAAACACCTAAAATAGTTTTCCACTATCCACCCAAACATTCCTCTTGGTTAAACCAAATTGAAATTTGGTTCAGCTATTTTGATTCGTAAGCTGCTCAATCAAGCATGCTAGCTTTAAAAGCCTCCATGACCTCAAAAACCGAATTCTTGAATTATTGCTACTTTACTTAATAAAACAGTGGCTAAACCTTTTAAGTGGACATATAGCGACTAAATCTTAGCTGCTTAATACTTGGTTTATTTACATCGTGTTGTACTAGCTACTCGCTACTTTCTATTTCCTACTTTCTAAATTTACCGACAAGTTGCACTTGAAATCGTAGCTGTTGTGCTTGTCAAACATTGTTCGTAAGAACCAGCCCATACAATTTGCCATAAAGGAGGTGAAGTTACAAATAAAGAGCGTCCAAAACTTGTAAGTTTAACTCGGTATTTAACCGGTTTTGGTTTGGATGAAGCAAGGTTGGTTTGTGTTATGGTGACCATTGCTTGATTGGGTTGAGGATAAACCACTTCTACTTTACGATTTCCAACATCCTCTAAAGTTGTATCCAAAGCGTTAACGGCAAGAGCTGCGGGGTCGCTACCTTTAAGTATTGTTCTAAATCTGGTTAATGGTATTGGCTTATACTTGCGTTTGTATGATTCTACAAGAATTTCTGGATTTGAGATTTCATAACCTTGATATTGCTGTTGATTTACGACTGCACGGAGCTTGCCAGAATGCCATTGCTTAATTCTGTAGACTCCAGCGACAACAGCAGTCGCAAAGGCACTCAGTGTAAATACTAGAAAAAATTTCAACTTTGCCGACATAAGATTAATAGAGAATTTAAAAGGGTTTGTTTTTATTGATTCATACTGAATTCTAAATCGAGACATGACTCCTTTCTTCATGCTTTAAGTAGAATTTCCGAAAAATTTTTTCAAAAAAGGATTAAGTTGAAGAAACTGAGTAAAAGCAGATAAAAGATTTTTGGTCTTTTTTGCTCTGTAAGTTCCGTGTTATTCTAATAAAATAATAGGTAAGAATGTATCGTCCAAGTGTAAAGTTTTTGCTACTCTGCTTTGCCTCAGCTAGCCACTCTCGTTTCCTTAAGTGGGTATTTGGCAGTAAATTTAACCACATCTGTGGTAGATAATCGCACTACTTTATATTTATTTAAACTTTTAATCTCTAATACCTTTATTAGTACGCATAAATACAGATTCTTATAGCAGTGTAGTTCTAAAATGGTTCGTCGCGTCCGCGCTCGCGATACAATGCAATCTGGAAAAAACTATTAAAGTCCATAAATTATTAATTCGCCTTCTTTTCTTATGAGTATTCACGAAATATTTATGCCCGCGCTCAGTTCTACAATGACTGAAGGTAAAATTGTTTCTTGGGAGAAATCCCCTGGAGACAAAGTTGAAAAAGGCGAAACCGTGGTGGTTGTTGAATCGGATAAAGCCGATATGGATGTGGAATCTTTCTATGAAGGATACATGGCACATATCGTTGTAGAAGCTGGAAGTAGCGCGACCGTTGGCTCTGCTATTGCCTTTCTAGCAGAAACAGAAGCCGAAATTGAAGCTGTAGTAGCTCAAGTTAAATCGAGCGGTACAGCAGCCGCGAAAGCTGACGTTGCAGCAGCAACTGCTCCCGGTAAAACAGCAGCACAGCCTTCTGCTGTCGGTGCTTCAACAAATGGCACCTCTCAAAATGGTTCAGTACGAGGTAGCGGTAGAAAAATTGCTTCCCCCCGCGCTCGTAAATTAGCGAAAGAATTTAAAGTTGATTTAAGCGGTATTACAGGTAGCGGTCCTCACGGTCGTATCATCGCTGAAGATGTGGAAACAGCTGCTGGTAAATTTACAACATCTACACCCCAAGCTCAACCAGTGGTTGCACCGGCTCCTAGCGCTCCTAAAGCCACTCCCGCAGCAACTCCCGCACCTATGCCAGTTGCGGTAACTCCGGGCCAGACGGTACCTTTGACCACTCTCCAAAATGCTGTAGTTCGGACAATGAATCACAGCTTGTCCGTGCCTACCTTCCACGTAGGTTATTCAATTAACACCGACGAATTAAATAAACTTTACAAGCAAATAAAATCTAAAGGTGTAACAATGACAGCGCTGCTTGCTAAAGCTGTAGCGATGACATTACAGAAACATCCATTATTAAATAGCAATTATTCCGAGCAAGGAATGGTACATCCTGCCAATATTAATGTAGCTGTAGCCGTGGCAATGGATGACGGAGGATTGATTACACCCGTATTGCAGAATGCAGACCAGCAAGATATTTACAGCTTATCGCGTAACTGGAAATCCTTGGTGGAACGCGCTCGGGCAAAACAATTACAGCCAGAAGAATATAGTAGCGGTACTTTCACCATATCTAATTTAGGTATGTTTGGCGTAGATACATTCGATGCAATTTTGCCACCCAATCAAGGTTCCATTTTGGCGATCGCCGCATCTCGTCCGGAGGTAGTAGCGACTCCCGACGGTATGATGGGAATACGAACTGTAATGAAAGTAAATATTACTTGCGACCATAGAGTTATTTACGGCGCTCATGCAGCAGCATTCCTCAAAGACTTAGCGAAATTGATTGAAACCAATTCTCAATCTTTAACAATGTAAAAATAGTTAGGAGTTAGCAGTAGTAAGTAGCAAGTAGCAAGTAGTAAGTAGTAAGTAGTAAGTAAAGAATAGGGAGTAGGAAGTAGCAAATAGGGAGTAAAGAATAATATTTTCTTCCCCCTCTTCCCCCTCTTCCCCCTCTCTCCTATCTTCACCCAATTACCAATTACCAATTACCCATTACCAATTACCCAATCCCCTAATACTGAATCTTAAAAATAAATAATTACTCGCCGGGATTATTACCTTGATTGTTGTAGGATTTTTATCATGCTTATAAATTAAGGTAAAAGAGAGGGGAAAATGTCTTTTAAATACAAAGTTTTATCACTTGATGGTGGTGGTATTCGCGGTATTATTCCGGCGATAATTTTGCAGGAAATTGAAAAACGTACTCAAAAGCGAATTTGGGAATTATTTGATTTAATTGCTGGAACCTCAACTGGAGGGTTTTTAGCGATGATTCTCACTATGCCACATCCCGATAATCCTAATACCGCTCGGTACAGTATGGAAGAAATCATCAATATGTACCGAGAAGATGGAAAAAATATTTTTCATGAACCTTTTTTAGAAAGTTTAACAGATGCTGATGATTTATTAAGACCAAAGTATCCTTCTAAAGGAAGACAAAGGGTTGCTGAAAAATACTTTAAAGATGTTGCTCTTGCAGATGCATTAACTAATATTTTTATCACTAGTTACGATATAGAATTGAGGGTACCGGTATTTTTTATCAATAATCCCACATTTGAAAGACATTCAGGAACTAGTTTTCGCAAGCTTTGCAGTGAATATAAGATGATAGAAGCAGCAATGGCAACCTCCGCTGCTCCAACCTTTTTTGAACCTTACAAATTAGCAATACGTGGTTGCGATGATTGTGGTGACTATGCTTTAGTTGATGGCGCAATGTTTGCGAATAATCCTACAGCTTTAGCTATTGTCGAAGCTGTTATCTATTCGCAAAATAATGGAAAAGAAATCCGTTTAGAAGATATTTTAGTGACTTCCATCGGTACGGGTTCTTTGACAAGAAAATTCCCCTATAATGAAGCAGTGAACTGGGGTAAATTGCAATGGATACTGCCATTAATTAATATTTTTCTTGATGGTGCAAGTGAAGTAGCAAATTATCAATTAAGGCAGTTGTTACCAGATGCTCAAAATATTCATAAACAGTACTATCGTTTCCAAAAAGAATTGACTGAAGCAAACGATGATTTGGACGATACTACTGAAGAAAATATGGAATTATTAGAAAAAGCAGCAAATACGATTATCACAGACCAAAGTCGGGAATTCGATAAATTGTGCGAGCAGCTGTTAGCTTGAGTTGAGCTTGTAAGTTACGAGCATCCCAATATAGTTCTGGAGCTAATATTACAAAGCCCGACAACCTCAACTAAAAAACCTCTTAATTGAGGTTGTCAGCCTTTATTTTTAGAACCACACCCTTCGAGGATTAATCATAATCGAGACATAAGTTTTTAATAAAAATAATCTTGTTCTAGAACCAGAATTAACCTATTTGAAGGAACCAGTTTAAAAAAAATTGGGATATTATATTTTTTGCATTTCTAGCTGAATTTTATCAACGAAAATCTTTTATAGTTAGGTACGATTCACAAAATAAAGATTGCAAGTATTCTAAAAATTTCTAAATATTCACCGATTATTAAAGATTAATTACCCCGCAGAAACTCCAGTTGTTTGGACTGATAGGGTTAAAAAAGTAATAGATTGTTATGCTCAAGGTAAAGATTGGTTCCCATAGCATAATTAATAATCTCTTACCTTTTACCCTATCCCCTCATCCTATCTTCTAAAAATACTCGACTCTTGCATCAAAACCTTGCTGACGCAAAAATTGAGATTGTCTTTGTGCTTCGTTACGCTGGTTGTACTCTCCTGCGTTAACAAAGTCTCCTAATCTAGATTTACCAACTTTAGCTGAAGGTATGTACCGACGTACTTGATTGTAAGTGTCTGGATTTTGCAAAGGTACTACTATCACATAGCGTTTTTCGCGAGAAGTACTAAATCCTAGTTTTTCCCAAGTTTGTTCATTTACAAAACCAGTTTCCGATAATCCACGATACCTTTGAAATGCAAGCAAACCTTCCCTTGTAAAAGGGCCGAAATAACCGGTTGGATTTGCTTTTAGTAATCCTAGTTCCAGCAAACGTTTTTGCAGCTTTTCAACTCTTTGATTTTTATCACCGGGATAAATTGGTTCAAAGTCCGAACCTCCTCCCATTCCTCTCCCTTGACTTCTCAATACTTGAGTTATAGCTTGAGAAGTCCTTGGGTCTAAATTTCCAGTCATGGGTAGACCATAACTTTGCTGAAATCGTAATACAGCTTCTTGAGTTGATCTATCGTAAAAGCCTGTAAGATTGCCGTAAAAATAATTTAGCTGCTTCAAATTTTGCTGCAATGTTCTAACCTGAGAACCCCTGCTACCAACTGTTAATGTCATAGACATAGGAGCTACAGGTGGAGTAGAACCAGGAAAAACTTGATTCATAGCAGTCCAAGTGCGTCTATCTACATTTCCAGTAACAGGAAGACGATTGTCTCGCTGAAATCCAACAACAGCGTCTCTGGTGATTGAACCAAAATAGCCAGTCGCATTTCCCCTAAAGTAATTTAATGTTTTTAATCTCTGCTGTAGTTGTCTTACCCACTCACCTCTGCAACCCAAACCAATTACTTCTATTCTGTAATCGCATTCACGACCGGGAGGATTTAGATTTCCTGGTGGATTAGCTACTCGTCTTGGTGGATTCAGGGCTAAATTTATTGCTCGTCTAGTCTGAGGTCCGACAACACCAATTGGATCTATACCATTCCGTCTTTGAAAACTAATAACTGCATTTCTTGTTAGTTCGCGAAATCGACCAGTTACCGGGCCATTGTAAACACCTAACCTCCTTAAATTACGTTGCAACTCTCTGACAGCAGCACCA
This sequence comes from uncultured Calothrix sp., assembly GCA_937884685.1. GTDB lineage: Bacteria > Cyanobacteriota > Cyanobacteriia > Cyanobacteriales > Nostocaceae > Rivularia. The sequence goes on along the minus strand of CAKZYM010000949.1, from coordinate 7,299 downwards.
TCACAACCGCTTCTAAGCCCCCGCTGACAGTCATTTGCAGATACAGTTCAACGTCTGCTTGCACAGTTGCGTTGTAATGCTGCTTGAGTTCTAGGCCCAACCTTCCCGATATCAGATATTCCATTCGCTCGCTGAAATTTTCTCACAGCAGCTTCAGTCATTGAACCAAAGTTACCATTTACTGGGCCGTTAAAATGTCCCAATCTTCTTAGACAACTTTGGACATTTCTGACTTCAGCGTTATTATCTCCCCTTTGCAAAGCTAAAACTTCGTTCGAGCTTCCTAATATTGCTAGAGTTGTTGCAACAGATATCCAAGGTAGAGCAAGTCTGCTATTGTTAGACATTTTTTTCACAAATATCGGTAATTAACTTCAAATCAGTTTTTACTGAAACCACCATCACATTTAAGGATGTTTCCTCAGCTAAGTCTTGGTAATCTGAACCGATTTTTTTCATCGTTTTTAAGTTAAATCAATTCCCTGTTGTGGTATTTACCTCACAGGAAAATTTATTTACATTTTTATGAGTAGTTTTCGACAAACTACTATAGAAGAACAATTATTTACAAGATGCTGTTATCTAATTAGATTGACCTGACTTATTATGCAATCGAATCATATTTACCATTACTAGCAATCTCTTTCTAAGACGCTAGTTCTACTATCAATCGCAACTACGTTTTACTATTCGCAGTTATTCTATTTTAGAATCCTCAATACTGATGCAACTTAACATCGATATTTCTGGCATTTAATGCACAAAAAAGCATATCAGATATTAAACTTAATTCTGATAATAATCAAGTAAGTACACGCATAATTAGCTTTCAAACATATACTAATTATACATGAATTGATTTTTCAATGTTGAAGTCAATTATATTGTTTTAATGTTTTGATATAGGCATATTAACTTAAGTTTAAGTACGACTAAAAAAATATGAAATAATAATACTATAATTTTCACCTTATTTTAAACTTTAATAGTTAATCCAAACAGTAGAGCCTAAATCGAAAAGCACAAGTTTTGTTTATGTTCAGATTAGTTTGCATAAATTGAAGTTGCGAACTGAATAGCCTATCGACGGCAAAAAAATTATTATTCTACTTTTTTAGTATTACCTGCTTTCACCCAAGCTTCTTTCCCGCTGCTTTCAATACGAATTTTTTGCCAATTTTTATCACTGCTCGATTCTAAAACTACAACTTTTGCATTAAAGCCGACACCACCTAGACGTTCTGCATTAACTCCTGGTTCCGATCTTAAAATTAAACCTTGAGGCCATGTTACTGTTGCGGGATAAGCACCTGGTGGTAATGGCTTTTCTTGTTCCGGTACCGATTTTGGAGTTGGTTTTGGCTGGGTATTCGCAGCAGTTGTTGGAGTAGGAGTCGGATTAGCTTTTGCTGCTTCTGCTTTTACCGCAGCATTATCATTGGTAAAAACGGGTTTTGGAGGATTAATAGAAGTTCGATTCATAAAATAAATCGCGAGTGCTGCACTACCACCCACTAAAATAGCCATCGCTAATAAAACACCAAGTATTACCTTTAGTATGTTAGACAACATAGTATTTACCTGAAACTTAAACTTATGAGTGAAGAATTATAGCTTTTAACTTAAAAATTCTCAATAATTACAGAGAACGCTTACATTATTTAGAGACGTAGCACTGCTACGTCTCCAAATAACTACTAAAAAAACGAACCCATTATATTCAAAGGAACAGACCAGTAGTCATTTCCCTAATAATTCTCGCTATCGGCTAATACTCCCTTATCTTACAGTTTATCTTTAGCAACTACTCGCGCATTGAAACCGCGTTCGCGTAAAAAGTATCGAGAATATTGTTCTGCACCTTCACTTTGTTGAAATTCTCCGGCTTGTACGAATCTACCTAATTTTGTATTTTTAATAAATGCATCGGGTACAAAACGACGAACTTCATCTAAAGTATATGGACTGGTTACAGGTACAAGTACGACGTAGTTACTATTATCTTTCTCTAATACTTTCCAGGTTTGTGAATCTACAATTCCATTGGGAGCTAATTCATTATTAAGCTGGAACTGTTTTACTGCTTCCCAAGTGCTATTTCCAAAGTAACTAGTTAAATTACCTTTGAAGTAACCCAACTTTTGTAATCTTGTTTGTAGTTTAGTAACGCATTCACCTCTATCACCTCTTTGAAGCACGGGTTTATTGCATTTAGCAGATTTATTGGGTTCTCGCTTTCCGGTTTTAAGGTTTTCGATTTTTTGCCAAGTTTGCGGTCCCACAGCACCATCAGGAGAAAGTCCGGTTGCTCTTTGAAATCTTTTGACTGCTTCCACAGTCTTAGAATCATAATTACCGTTAGGACTGGATTTAAAAGCACCCCAGTGACTTAACCTAGTCTGTAGGTATTTTACATAACGGTTTTTATCACCAAATCGAATAGTGGGACAGTTACCCTTAGTGCAAGAACCAATTGTCAAAGGTAAGATTCTACTATTAGATTTAGTTTTTACAGACTTTAATTTTTGAATTGCTTTATCAATGGCTTTTTGAGTTCCCACACCGACAATTCCATCAACAGTTAATTTCTTATCTTTTTGGAATCTAGTCACAACATCTTCGGTGTAAGGACCGAAATAACCGGTAATCTTACCTTTAAAGTAATTCAATCGCTGCAAACGTTTTTGTAACGATGCAACTTCCGCACCTCGGGAACCCAAACGAAGCGAAAAGTTTTCACCACCAACATTATCTTGAAGACTTTTGCTCAAACTGCTTTGAAGTACAGATAAAGTTTTTGAACCTGCGCTTCCATCGACAGTTAAACTTCTATCTTTCTGAAAACTAGTGACAGCATCTTTCGTGATTGGGCCAAAATAACCTGTAGGATTACCAGAGAAGTAATTTAACTGTCTTAAATCTTGCTGAAGTTTTTTGACTGCTTGGTTGCGACTACCAAGTTGAAGTACATCTGTTTGATTAGTCGCAAGTTGGTTAGAACATTTTGATTGCAGAAAATTTTGTGTGTTGCTACCTACAATACCGTCAGTTGCTAGTCCGTTATCTTTCTGAAACTGAATTACAGCATTTTTAGTTATCGAACCGTAATAACCAGTCGTTGAACTATTCAAATAGCCTAATTGTTTTAAGCATCTTTGAATAGTTGTTACAGATGCACTTTGATGACCTATTCTCTCTACAGCTAAAGCTTGTCCAACACTGCTCAAAAAGAATAAAATTAGCGATACAGATAATAGATTTATTGCAGTAAAACTAGAATTGTTTTTTCTACTGATTTCACTAAAAAAATTAACATCGAATAGAAAAGGAACAATTTCAATATTTTCTTCTGCTTCATAACTTAAAGCAGCATGAGTATAAGCAATATTTTCCATAATTGAATAAAGTTTGATGGGTTGATTAGTTATTTACGAGGCGCGGAGAAATAGCGAACCGAGCGTTAAGTAATCATCCCTGATGTATTTAATCATGAATAAAATAGTTAATTAAATTGATGAAGATATTATTACGAATTTAGAAAATAGTTAAATGTAAATTAGTTATTAAAAACTTTATACTAATTAAATCGCGATACATATAATTGACTATGCATTACTATTTATCTCTAGAGTGAGTATCGCACAATACTTACTATCAATAAAATCAGTTTTTATAAAGATTATAAGTTGAACAAATTAAACTTTGATAAAGAAACCGGATTTTTGATAACCCGAGACGTAAGTATAATTCCTAATATCTTCTTACCCCAACGGGTCGTTCCGCGCTGAACAGAGATGCTTAATCTGACCACTCACTGCGCGTATCGCTCTCCGAGCGACGCAAGCAACAGCCCGGCACGACTCGTTAGAGTAACGCTAATGTAAATATTATTAATGAAAGGGATTCTAACTTATGACCCAGATTTCCACTTCCAAAAATAAAATATATTACTACAAAAAAATCTGTAGATAACAAAAACTAGACCGCAAAACTTACGTAATATTATCATAAAGCATGGTGATTAATATGTGATGATAATTACTTGTTCTCAGTTGTCATTTTACTGAAATAAAAATTATAAAAAGCTATTAGTATACGAACCTAAGAGAAAGGAAAATGAAAGGACAAATTAAACTTTCGTCCTCTCAATTCCTAACTCTTTAATATTAGTTTCTTACTGTAACTGTTGTTGAATCCTGTCACTCAAAGGATTATGCTTAGATGCAAGACGCGCTCTTCCGGAACTAGCCCATTGACGTAATTGCTCAATTTTTTCTTGAGCAGTTCTGGCTAAAGGTATGATTTGACTAGCAGCTTCTAAAATATCGTCCGTAGTAAAATCGCGGTTCTGACTAAAGCCGATATGCATTGCTTCAATTAGTGTTTGCTCGATTTCTGCACCGGAAAAATCGGGTGTTTCGTAAGCTAATCTCTCGATATCGTAATCTTTGATATTGTGAGGACGCAATCGCGATAAATGCACGTTAAAAATTGCTTTTCTTTCTTCTTGAATTGGTAAACCCACAAAGAATATTTCATCAAATCTACCTTTACGTAATAATTCCGGGGGTAATTCTTGAATTTCGTTTGCGGTAGCAACTACAAACACGGGTGACGTTTTTTCTGCCATCCAGGTAATAAATGTGCCAAAAACCCTGCTAGTGGTTCCACCATCACCTTTACTACCAAGTCCCGAAAAGGCTTTATCTATCTCATCTATCCACAGGATACAAGGAGCCAGCGCTTCCGATACCTGTATCATTTGACGAGTGCGCGATTCCGATTCACCCACCAAACCACCAAATAATCTTCCCACATCCAAGCGCAGTAAAGGTAAATGCCAGTTATGAGCTATCGCTTTTGCGGTTAATGATTTACCAGTACCTTGAATTCCCACCAACAGCAAACCGCGAGGATGGGGTAAACCATATTGTCTGGCTTTTTCGCTGAAGCCACCACCTCTTCTTAACAACCAATCTTTGAGATTGTCCAATCCACCAATATCAGAAATTTGTTCTGTAGCGGGAATAAAATCAAGAATTTGAGTTTGACGAATGGTTTGACGCTTTTCCTGTAAAACCAATTCCACATCTTCCGATTGTAATTCCCCACGAGCCGCAATTGCTCTTGACAAAACCCGACGAATCCTTTCCATACTCAACCCTTGAGCGGAACGAACCAATTCATTTAAAACTTGATTGGGGAGAGAATTATTTGTAGCAGCTAATAATTTTTCGATTTCGCTTTGTATTTCTATAGCGCTAGGTAAAGGAAATTCTAATACAGTCAGTACTTCTGCTAAATCATCAGGAATTGCGACATTAGGAGAAAGTATGACAATATTTTTGGGTTGCGATTTTAGTAAACGGGCTAAATTGCGGAGTTTACGAGAAATTGCAATATCATCTAGAAATCGATGAAAATCCCGAAGAATAAGTATAGTGGGTGCGGATGCGTGTAGTTTTTCAACAAATTCCAAAGCTTGTAAAGGGTTGCGTCTTCCGAAACCTGTATCGTTAGGATTACCTTGATAACCATCTACAAAATCCCAAGTGTATACCTGACGATTACCTTGTTTATTAGCTTCTTCCTTGATTACAGATTCTAAACGCTCTTCTTCCCGAGTCGGAATATAAATTAAAGAATAACGAGCGCGTAACAGTAATTTAAACTCTTCGCGGAATGTCATAGTTGTTTTTTAGTAGTTTATTTTATTTTTCCGGTTTTTATTGCGTTTGGTAAATAAGAAAAATAAACTGCTTGGGTGTGGTGAGGTTTCCGAAGAGAAATTAATTCTGACCTCAAAGCTTTTTTAACAAGTTTTTATTAAATATTAAATCTACAGCTTCGCTTTGAGGACAGACAGGAATTTTACCTACTACTGATTATTGCTCTGAGTTGTTATTTTGCAGAGCTTGTAACTGTTCGAGAGATAAACCAGTTATTCTCGATATATCTTCTAAAGCCATACCGGTGTTACGTAGATTGGTAGCGACTTGTTGTAAAGTTTCAATTCTACCTTCAGCTTTACCTTCTGCTCTACCTTTTTGTTCTCCTTCTTGCAGAATTTCTTGATAAATGGGTGATTCGCGCATAATATCTGACCTCAAAATTCTTTTAATCAAGTCCTTATTCAATACTAAACCAGCCAAAATTGCTGTGGATACGGCTACGTTGCTTTGAGTCCGGTTGTCGGAAATTTCGTTTATCTGAGCAGCAACTTGATTAAGTAGGTTTTCAGGGTTTGGAGTACTGCTCAATACAGCGAAAGCTAGCAAACCGGGGTTTTCCAGAAATATCTCAGCAGGTTGCTCCCACAATCGAATCACTTCAAATTCGTGACGGGTGCGACTTAACGTAAAAGTGTTCTGGTAAACTAATTCAGAATTTGTCCGATTGAGATAAATTACCACTTGATACATTTTCTTTTCCGGGAAACGACGATAGCCTCGGAGTCGGTAATCTGTCATTCGGAAAGGTATTTTAGGGTCTGGCTCAGTTTGAAACTCAATATGCAGGATTTGTTCGTCTGACTGTAAGAGTATCAAAGCATCGGCTCGAATCGGTTCGAGGGAAAGCTCTTTCGGACTGAGTTCGGTCAGGGTTATAGGTTCTCCTAAAAGCCACTCGGCGAAATCAGCAGAAAAGTTTTCAGCTAAAAATTTACAAATATTGTCAAACATTAGTAGATTTTATCAAGCAAGATTGACTTATTTATTTAAAGATTTCTGATTCAAATAGCTAAAAATATCTATCGTAATCCTGCTAGCTAAAAGAAGTATTTATAAACACCTTGTATCCTAATATATATTGTTAAATAAATCTTGCTGATATATAGCTATAAATTTGTATATACAAAAAACATAATTATGATAATTAGCTTTTTTATGTTTAAATCAGTCTATTTCCCTAAGTATTTCTATAATTTTAGTTTTTAATAAAGTAAATTCAATAACCCTTCATTATTACTTGAAAAAGTAATTTACTACCAACTAGGAAAATGTAGCTTTTTAACTAGAAATCACTATGAATAACAGAATAAAATAATACATCTACGCTCATAAGTAGGTTAGCGCTCATGTACCCAACCCCAGAACAACTTGCAGCTGACGAAACTACTCCACCCGAAAAGCTGAGGGTTCTTGCTTATGAAAGTGTAGAACTCGGAAGATTGGTGGCAACAAATCCTAGTGCAGAACCGGAATTACTAAGGGAGTTGGCATCGAGTGAAGATAAGGCTACCCGTGAAGCTGTTACCACAAATCCGAATACACCAACTGATGTACTGCTGAGATTAGC
>CAKZYM010000948.1 GCA_937884685.1 uncultured Calothrix sp. | reverse complement strand
ATATATACAGATTCAGCAACTATATTTTTTCATTACTTTCTATGCTCAATTTTCTATAAAAAAGCATTAAAAGCCCAATTGTTGAGAAAATAATGATTTGTTCCTAAGCTTTCCTGCTAAAACTATTACCTATTTTTTAGATATAGTATTTCTCAGCAGATTTTTGTTAGCGGAGCTTGCAAATAAATAGGCATAAAATTCTCAGTACCCTTCCTGTTCCCTGTTCCCTATTCCCTATTCATTAAGATTTTTGGTTTAACGTATCTTTCAGGACAGTACGAGCGGCTAAATGATTACGAGTTGAAGTTAAAATTTCCATTTCTCGTTCTAAACGAGCCGCTGTATTTTGCATTTCTAATAATGACTGTTGTTCTGGAGCTACACGGTAGAGGTTGCTCGCTACCCAATAAGATAATTCTTTAGGTAACGCTGGTAAATCCTGCGGAAGTTCAATGTTTTGCTCGGTCAATTTAGCACTCAACCGGACAACATCACGTAATAACTGCTCTACTTCAGATGCTTCATGTCGTAAATCTTTAGTAGGTTCTTCGTCATCAATCCACTCAACTAACCCAACAAAATAAGGTTTTTCACGAACGTATTCTAAAACACGAAACCTTTGCTGTCCCAAAGTAAGCATTTTCATTCGGTCATCTTTCAAGCGTTGATGATGTATAATTTCCGCACAACAACCGACATTCGCAACAGTACCTTTGGCTGGGTCAACCATTAATACCCCGAACCTGCGGTCGCTATCGAGAATGGTGTTCATCATAATTCGGTAGCGAAATTCAAAAATATGCAGGGGTAAGGGTCTGGTGGGGAACAGAACCACATCCGGTAAAGGGAACAAAGGTATTTCGCGAACTGCAATTCTAGAAGAGGATGTCATATTTACCGCAATATATAGCTGTACTACTATTTGTAATACTTATAAAAGTATTTCTTGCTGGGACTTAGACGGTCGTTAATATAATTATGTCATCAAAAGCAATAGAGTAATTTCTCAAAATGCTGTTATTGCTTCCTTACACAAACCTGTGATTAGCTGTGTAGGGTTTTCTAATGGCAATAAAAATTTTGCTGCGCGTAAATCCTATATTTTTGAAAAAATCCGTATATTCTTTATATTTTATCCTAAAGTCGTTTTCAGGCGACTAAAAAGCCCTTAGAAAAATTTCCAAGGGTAGTAAAGTTGTTATTAAGACATAAGTATCTTTTAAGAGAAATTATCAATTGTTGTTTTCAAATTTAATATTCATCAAAAAACGACAATCAATCCTCAATAAATAATTACAGCTTGACTTCAATGTCCACACCAGATGGTAAATCAAGTTTCATCAAAGCATCAATGGTTTTTGAGGAAGGCTGATAAATATCGATAATACGTCTATGAGTACGAGTTTCAAAGTGTTCTCGTGAATCTTTATCTACGTGAGGAGAACGAAGTACGCAGTAAATACGGCGTTTTGTAGGTAAAGGTATTGGACCAATTGCTGTTGCGTTAGTGCGGTTAGCAGTATCAACAATTTTTTCGCAAGATGTATCGAGCAAGCGACGGTCAAAAGCTTTTAAACGAATTCTAATTTTCTGCTGCTGTAAAGTAGCCATTTGTTCAGTTTTCCTGGTTCTGATTGTTTTACGAGGGGGAATGGAAATTATTATTAATCGGTCAAACGATTTTGGATTTTGGATTTTGCGGAAAGTTGAGGGTGGAGATGTTCTTCCCCTCAAACTTTCCAAGACGGATTTTGGATTAAAGCCTAAAATTATTTAGGTCAAAACCAACAATTAACCCGTAGGTTTTAAAATCGAAGAACCGTTTATGTTTCCAACCAAAGACAGTTAAAAAGCAGAGATGTATTATACCATCTCTGCCCGTATTCTAGTTAAAGCCTGCCTAGAACTACTTGACGATTTTAGAAACTACGCCAGCACCAATAGTACGACCACCTTCACGAATTGCGAAGCGCATTCCTTGTTCAATCGCAATTGCGTTGATAAGTTGTACGTTCATCTTGATGCGGTCTCCAGGCATTACCATTTCCGCAGCACTACCGTCATCGGCAGTAAAGGACTGAATTGTGCCAGTTACATCAGTGGTACGCACGTAGAACTGAGGACGGTAACCGGAGAAAAATGGGGTTTTACGACCACCTTCTTTCTCGGTCAAAACATATACTTCGCCTTCAAATTCGGTATGAGGAGTGATGCTACCAGGCTTTGCAATTACCATGCCGCGCTCGATATCATCTTTCTGCATACCACGTAGCAGGATTCCGGCGTTGTCTCCAGCCATACCTTCATCGAGACTCTTCTTAAACATCTCGATACCGGTTACGGTGGTGGGGCGAGTATCTCTGATACCAACCAATTCAACTTGGTCGCCCA
>CAKZYM010000947.1 GCA_937884685.1 uncultured Calothrix sp. | reverse complement strand
AGGTTAAGGATTCACTCAATCTTTTCCTGAAGAAGGTGAGCTTTTGATTTTATTATTTTTTTCTTGTTGTTTAATTACTTGTAATCTAACTTGTTGGGGAGAATAATCGGAACCTAATTTGTCAGCACAAAATCCGATTTCTCTGACTTGATTGGGTCTAATAATTTGTCCCCAATTTAAGGGATTGACGGTGTATTGGTTTTTATTTGATTTAAAGTTAGCGTTCCAAGAATTGTTGATTTTTGCTTGGTTCATGTTGAATTTTAGCTGCCAATTATCAACAGTTTCGCTGCTATTATTGGTAATTCTAAAACTTGTACAAAATCCGGTCTGCCAATCGGTATAAATATTTGTATTTACTGTTAATCCGGGTTTAGTTGAAACTGTAGCAGCAATATTTGAAGTTGGTATTTGTGGTTTTTCGGTTGCTGGAACTTTTGTAGGAGTTTTTGCAATAAATTGAACTGGAAGTAATTGAGATACTAGCTGTTGTTTTGTTTGGTTAATGCTTTTCCAATCATCTTTAAGAATACCTCCGGTATCTTCGCTGTTAGGGTTCCAACTCCAATAAGCAAAACTGAGATTTTTTTGGTCGAGATAATTAACAAATTTATCCATCCAAATCGCTTCTCTATTATCAACTAAACGTCCGCCAAATTCGCCGACAAAGATAGGAGCGCGATTTTGACTGGAAATGTAATTAAAGCCAATTTGCCAGCGAGGAAGCAGGTTTTGAGGAAAATCGCTGTCAGAAAAATAAGGCTGGTCGTAGACTCCTGGCCCGTATTCGTGGGGAGAATAAACTAATTTATTTCTTCTGGATAAACGTACCGGATAGCGCAATACACCTTCTAAATTACCCCCTTGCCAATGATGTTTGAGGAATTGTCCCGGAACATTTTTCTCTACTCCTTCCACAACGATTAACCAGTCGGGATTAATTTTACTGATAGCATTACCAGCCCGTTCTGCTGCTAATCTCCAATCTGTAGCTAAATCATCGGTACCCCAGCTAGCTTTACCGTGGGGTTCATTTTTTAAATCTGCACCAATTACATTAGGTTGATTTTTATATCTTTCGGCTAATAGCAACCAGGTATTAATCCAATCAGCTTCGGTGAAGCCATCTCAGTACCATAACTCGGGAATTCGTTCATCATTGAGACGGAGGGAGTCGAGTAAAATCATTAAATCTTGACGCTGTGCTTCCTCGACAATTACGTCCATGACTTCGATAGGGGTTTTACCTTCGAGTTCTCGATTCTTACCGATGCTAAAATCAACCCCGCTAATTTCCGACGAACGCAGTCCCTGTACGGAATAGGGTAAGCGAATCATATTGTAGCCAAGGCTTTTAATTTGCATCAGCATCTGTTGATAATCCCGCTTCCACAAACCGTGGGGAGTGTGGGTTTCGGTTTCCATACCAAACCAGTTGACACCCCGGAGTAATACTTGATTTCCTCTAGAATCAATGATTTTTGCTCCACGGGTATAAAGTGGTAGCTGCATGGTATTGTTCGCTTTCGCAAAATGATTGTTCAAACAAAATAATAAGGTTATCAGAAATGTTAGTAGTAGCTGATGAAGTTTACTTTTATTAGGTCGTTTTTTATTCTGATGAAAAAAACTCGGAGAAAATGCCCACAGTAAATCGATGAGATTTTTTTTTAAGATATTGATGAAAAATAAAAATATAGAATAAATACGCATAATCGCTGATGTCTATTTTAATTGTGTTGTTATATCGCTCGCCAATTTAATTATATTGATAATATTTGGCTGCTATTTATTAGCATAGGAATAAAAAAATGTCTCTATTCGAGATGAAAAAATGCAATAACTTTAGACGTACTTTAGATAATTAATAAAATAAATAAGCTAACACTTCATATAAATAATCGCCACTTAGTACTTAAGTGTGAATAAATGTTATTGATTATTTCTATAGATAGCCATAAATCTAAATATAGCTAGGCATAAGCCATTTTTATAAGACAATACTATGTAAGTAGTTTATACAAAATTTATTAAATAATCTGATTTCTTTATAATTAACGTCTTGTGTTCTAAGTATTTAACGAATAAATTAGAAAACAACAGACCAATACCTAACTTTTACTAACTGAATCGTTTAAAAACAAAAATTTTAAATATGAGTTTATCTGCATTAACCAAATTTATTCTTCCTCCCGTTTTGGCTTCAGCGGCTGTTTTTTCAGTCATGACAGTACCGCTAGCATTAATAGGTGATAAACAAATTGATATCAACTTCCAAGAGGAAACGCTGTTCTTCGGTAAGCTGAGAGATGTTGCTTTACCTTACGTGGTAGTGGCTACCGGTATGAGTTTAGGAGCCGGTATTTCTGCTATAGCACTATCTGGATGGCGCAAATCCTCTCGTAAATCCACTGAAGTTGAACAACAAATATCACAATTAGAAGTGCAATTACAGCAGAAAGAAGAGTTACTCAACGAATTTAAACTGTCAGAAACTCGACTGCAAGTTTCTGGATTGAATAGTTTTTTGGATGAACAAGCATCATTTGTAGAAACTGATAATTATCCTACTTTGAATTCCAGAAACGTATCTCAGCCAGTTGTATCTCAAACATACCAACCAGTTGAAAGTGTTTCACCACAACCTCAAGTAAGAAGCCAAGATAAGACTTCAGCTAATGCGACATCAGCATTTGCTTCTGCTCAAAACTTTCTTGGTTATACTCAGCCGAAAAATAGTATCAAAGAAGAAATTGCTCAAATATCTCAAGCAAATCAAACGAGCGTAACACCAGAAGAGATTGAAAAATTACAAAGACAATTGAGAGAGATGATGTTGCAAATGCAGCAAATGCAAAACAATATTGCATCAACATCTGAATCTATAAATACCGCTCACAGACAAACTTCTGAAACTATTAGTATCAATTACGATACTTATCAACCACAGCAGGTGAGATTTAGTTAAATAATTGAGAAAATCTTTTAAATTATAGCAGAATTGTAAAGCATAATATTTTAGCAGTAATTTTGAGAAGTTACTGCTATTTTTTTGTAGAGACGTAAAATTTTACGTCTCATAGTAGTTGCAGAAAAAGCGAATCTATTCAATATGATAGGTTTGTAGTCAGGGCTTTAGTTGTTCTAAGAGGATGTTTTGAAAGCTATAAATGAGACTCGAAACTGTTTAGATCCCCCTCAATCCCCCTTTAAAAGGGGGACTTTAACCCCCCTTTTGAAGGGGGGAAGGGGGGATTATCCGAGAATTGTGATAAAAACTATACTTTTCAAACATCCTCTAAGAGAACAATAAGCTTAAATGATTTAACCGCAGAGGACGCGGAGAGCGCGAAGGAAGAGAATAAGAGAGGAGAGTTATAGCGTTTCTCAGTCTATTAAAGTACATATAAAAACCTCACCCCTAACCCCTCTCCTTATTAAGGAGAGGGGAAAAGAAGCAAAGTTTTATCATTGTGAGGTAATCGCTATACCTCAGTTGCTGTAGGAACGCTATAAGAGATTTATTAATCTATTAAAATCAAAATAAATTACAATTTACTAATA